>CAYMTM010000005.1:2765-48751 GCA_964393375.1 uncultured Rhodospirillaceae bacterium | reverse complement strand
CCAGCGCCAGGCGCCCGCGCGCGCCGCCCTGGTTGGCGTGCGTGTCCCAGCCGCCGATGTCCAGCACGGCGATGCGCGCACCGTTCTCCGGCGCCATCAGCTTGCCGGCCGCGGACGCCGCCTGCAGGAACTGCTGGCGGCCCGGGCCGGGCGGCAGGTTCATGCGTTGGCCGTCGTTCATCACCGCGCCGGCGAAGCGCTGGCCCTTCAAGCCCTCGGCCAGCGCGGGTCCGAGCAGCCTGTCGTTGCGATAGAGCGCGGCAACGGTCTGCATCAGCCCGGGCTCGACCGCCGGCAGGTCGGTCGGCGCCCAGGAGGCGACCTGCACCTTGCCGCGCAGCGCCAGCGGGACGGTCTGGCCGAGCGCGAGGCCCTGGCGCGCGCCGCCCGGCGCTGCTGGCATCGCGGCCAGCGCGCGGTTCAGCCATCCGTCCTGCGACCCGTGCGGGACGGTTGTGCCGCTCTCCAGCAGGTCCTGCGCGTCGAAATGCGAGCGCCCGCGATAGGGGCCGGCGGTGGCGTGCACCACCAGCATCTCGCCGCGCCGGTAGATCTCGTGCAGGGGCGCAAGCGCGGGGTGCAGGCCGAAATGGCCGCCGAGGTCGAGCGCACCGTCGTCCTGTCCCGGCTCGGCGATCGCGATGGGGCCGTGCGCGCGCTTGTAGTCGGGATCGCCGTATGGCGGCACGGCCGCCAGCCCGTCGAGCGCGCCGCGCAGGATCACCAGCACGAAACGCCGGTCGGTCGGCGCCGCGGCGACCGCCAGGCGCGGCGTCACCGCGACCAGCGCGCCGGCGCCGAAACCGAAAAGCACCAGACGTCGCGTAAGCATCGTCACCTCCGCTGGAACTCCGGCGCGGCGAAGACCAGCGCCATGCCTTCGCGCGCGCTGGGTGCGCGTTCGACGGCCTGGCGCGTCTCCACGCTCGCGGCCGGGCCGATGGTCTGCTCGAGCAGTGCCATCGGCGCGATCTCGGCGGGCACGCGCATTGCCAGCGCGCTCGCCCATTCCACGCGCCGGACCATCGCCTCGGGCGCCACCCAGTCCTGCGCGGTGTCGGGCCAGCCCGCGGGCGAGGGGGCTGCGAAGGGCGCCTGGCCCAGCCGCCTCAGCGCGCCCAGCACCGGGCGGTCCTCGATCCGTGCGGGCAGGCCGGTGGCGCGCAGTGCCGCCACCACCAGCTCGCCCGGCTGGCGCACCTTCGACAGCGGGGCTTGCCAGGCCGCATCCTCCGCCACCACCGCGCGCGAGACCGCAGCCAGATCGCCGCCGGTTTTCCGGAACACCGCGGCGATGCGCTCGACGCTGGCTGCGGGCGGATCGTCTGCTATGAAATGCCGCGCCAGCTTGGTCGCCACGTGGCGCGCGGTCGATGGATGCTGCGCGAGATCCTTGAGCGCCTGGATGCCTTCGGTCTCGCCAGTCTCGCCGTAGCGCTTGCCGAGCAGCGTCTTGGCCCCGGGCTCGTGCGCGAAGGGGCGGAAGCGGAACAGGCCGGCATCCGGCTCCTCGCCGCGCCCGATCGACCAGCCGGTCAGGATCATGGCCAAGGCGCGCACGTCGTCCTGGGTATAGCCGCCGTCGACGCCCAGCGTGTGCAGCTCCAGGATCTCGCGCGCCAGGTTTTCGTTGAGGCCGCGCTCGCGCGTGCGGCCAATGCGCGAGGCGGGGCCGATCGAGATCGCGTTGTCGAGATAGAGCAGCATCGCCTGGTGGCGCGCGACGGCCAGCAGCATGTCCTCGAAGCGCCCCAGCACGTGCGGGCGGATCGCTTCGCGCTCGAATGCGCCGGCCAGGCCAAGGACCGGCGGGCGCTGCACCGAGACGGTGAAATGGTTGGACCAGAACGCGACCAGCCGCTCGAACACCGGTGCCGTTGTCGTGGCGTGCACGCGCAGGCGGGCGCCGACCTCGCGCTGGTAGACCAGGCGCGGCGCGCTGTCGCCCAAGGCGGCGGCCGGCGGCGGCGCCTCGCGCCGCGCACGAAGCCGCATCTGTCGGTCTTGGCGGTCGGGATTGTCGTCGTCGCGGCGCGCCTGCGCCGCCTGGCGTTGCGCCTGGGCGGGCGCGGCGTCGCTCCGGCCCTGCAGCACAGCGCGCAGGACCTGCTGGAAGACCAGGGTCTGATGCCTGCCGTCGGGCAGGCCGGCGAAGGCCGCGGGGACCGGCTGCGGCTTCATCTGCTGCAACGCCCAGCCGCGCGGATCGCCGGACGCCGCCGCGATCTCGCCCGGCGCCGCGCCCAGGCCGAAGCGGGCGGTGGCGACCAGCCCCGCCAGCGCGGCCATGGCGCTAGGGCCTCGCCACGCGCTGGGCCAGCGCGTCGGCGAATTGGCGGCGCGAATCCGCCGGCAGCTTGGCCAGCGCCTCGACCGTCCCGGCATGCAGGCGCTGCTGGATCGCCTGCTGGCGCTGGCGAACCTCTTCCAGCGCCTTCAGCGCGGCCTGCCTGTCGAACGGCTCGGCGCGCACGATCTCGCCGATGCGTTGGCGCGCCTGGCGCAGGTCGCGCTGCTGGCGCACGATCTCGGGCCGCGCGTCTTCCATCGCCGCTTCGAACACGCGGCGGTCGCTTTCGGGCAGGGACTGGATCGCCTGCCGGAAGGCGAGCGCCCCGCCGCCCGGACCGCCGGACATCCCCTGGCTCAGCCCCGGCATGCCGGGCCGTCCAGGTTCGCGCGCGATGTCGCGCGGCGGCGGCGCCGGAGGCTCGCCGGCGAGATGCGCGCGGCCGAACCAGTGCGGACGGTGGTGCGGCGGCACCGCGCCGCCGATCATCAGTCCGACCAGGAACAGGTTGAGGCAGAACGAGGCGAACAGCGCCGGACCGCGCCAGCGCTGCCAGCCGCCGGGCTTTCCGATCGCCGGCGGATCGGGCGTCGGCGTCACCATGACGCGTCCTCCCCCTGGCCCGCATCGTAGAGCTCGAGCGCGCTGCCCGTGCTGCGCTGGGCGGTATCGGTCACGTTGCCCATGCCGACGATGAGTCCGGCGATCCCCGCCGCGGCCAAGGCGCCGGCGCGCGCCCAGGCCCAGCCGAACGGCGGCCGGCGCGGCTTCGCCTTGAAGGGCAGCACGGCGGCGGGCCGCTCCTGCGCGGTTGCGGCGGCACGCTCGGCGAGTAGCCGGTGATCCGTCGCGGCGACGGGGGGCGCGAGGCGATCGATCAGCGCGTCGAGGCGCAGCGCATCGTCGACCAGGGTCTGCGCCCCGGGCGTGCGCGCCAGATAGACGAGGGCCTCGGCGCGTTCGGCCGCGGGCCAGCGCTTGGGATCGCCGCCATAGGCGTCGATCAGGGCGGAAAACCGTTCGGGCGTCATCGCACTCCTCCGGAACTCGTCGCGGCCAGCGCGTCGGCGGCCGGTTTGCCGACGCCAGGCGCCGTCTCGCCCGCGAGATCGGCAAGGCTTGTCTTCAAGGCGCGGCGGGCGCGCACCAGCAGCGATTCCACGGCGCCGACGCTGATGCCCAGGATCGCCGCGGCCTCGATGTTCGTCACGCCCTCGAAATGGCAGAGGGCGAGCGCCGCGCGCTGGCGCTCGGGCAATTCGGCGACGGCCGCAGCGACGCGCCGCTGCGTCTGCATCGACTGCAACCGCTCGTCGGCCGCGGGCGCGTCGTCGGCCATCTCCGGGATCTTGTCCAAGTCCTCGCCGGGCGGCCGGCGACGGCGGTCGATGCACAGGTTCACCAGCACGCGGCGCAGCCAGGTGGCGAACAGCGCGTCCCCCGCGCCCTCCTGGGGCCGCCAGGTCGGGGCCTTGACCCACGCGCGCAAGAACGCCTCCTGCACCACTTCCTCCGCGTCGCTCCGGTTCAGCGTGATCCGCACGGCAAGCGCGGTCGCGCGCCGGGAATGGCGCTCGACCAGGCGGGCAAAGGCCCGCTGGTCGCCCTGCCCGATCGCGGCCATCAGGGCCTCGTCGCTCGGACTTTCCATGCCGGTCGCGCCTATTCGCGTCTTCGGGGTTCGCGGCCGTCCCCGTCCTGGGGGATCCCTGGGGGATCGTTCAGGGCGCTAGTCTACACGGGTCGGCAGGGGGAATCCTGCGGTCCGGCCGGGTGGCGGGCGGGTTGGCCAAGGGCCTGGCCGTGCTATGGTTTCCGGCCGATCGACTTAAGGAAACGCCGATGCCGACCGCCCTGTTCACCCACGCCGCCTGCTTCGACCACGATCCCGGCCGCTTCCACCCGGAAAGCCCGGCCCGGCTCAAGGCCGTGCTCAATGCGCTGGAGGCCGAGGAATTCCAGCACCTGCAGCGCCGCGAGGCGCCCAAGGCCGAGCTGGAATGGATCGCGCGCGCCCATCCCAAGCGTTTCGTCGACCGCATGCTGGCGGCGGTCCCGGCGGCGGGGCACGCGGCCTTGGACGGCGACACGATCATCTCGCCCGGCTCGGGCGAGGCGGCGCTGCGCGCGGCAGGCGCGGTGTGCGCCGCGGTCGACGCGGTGATGACCGGCGAGGCGCGCAACGCGTTCTGCGCCGTGCGTCCGCCGGGCCACCATGCCGAGGCCGAGACGGCGATGGGATTCTGCGTGTTCAACAACGTCGTGGTGGGCGCGCATCACGCCCGCGCGCGCCACGGCATAAGGCGCGTGGCGGTGATGGACTGGGACGTGCATCACGGCAACGGCACCCAGGCGCTGTTCTGGGACGACGCCGAGCTGTTCTATTCCTCGACCCACCAATTCCCGCTCTATCCCGGCACCGGGGCGCGCGAGGAGCGCGGCGCGCACGGCAACGTGGTCAACGTGCCGCTGGCGCCGATGTCGGACGGACATGTGTTCCGCGAGCAGTTCGCCGCCGCCATCGTGCCGGCGATGCGGGCCTTCAAGCCCGAGCTGGTGATGATCTCCGCCGGCTTCGACGCCCACGAGGCCGATCCCCTGGCGTCGCTGCGCTTTCATGCCGGCGACTATACCTGGGCGACCGCCGAGCTGGTGGCGATCGCCAACGAGTTCTGCAAGGGCCGCGTGGTCTCCACGCTCGAGGGCGGCTACGACCTCCACGCGCTGGCCGACAGCGCGGCGGCGCATGTGCGCGCGCTGATGACGAACTGACCTGCCGTCAGTACGGGTAGTAGTAGACCGGCGGCGGATAGTAGTAGTAGGGCGCGTAATACGGCCGGTAGTAGACCGGCGGGTAGAAGTATGGCCGGAAATACGGCCGGTAATAGCCGTAATACGGCCGGCCGTAGTAGTAGCCGCTGCGGTAATAGTAGTGCACGTTCTGCGCCGCGCCGCCGTCGGTGCGCGCGACTCTGTCGCGATGCGCCGCCGTCGGCGCCGCGGCCTCCGCCGCCCCGCCGATTGCGACCGCGCTTGCGGCCAACAGCCCGGTCAGCGCCAAGGTCTTCAGTGCTCGCATCCTGCCCTCCTTCCTGCGGCCGTCGCCGGATCGCCGCTTGCCAAGACGGTGTCGATTGGATCGTCGAACGTTAACGATCGCTATCTGAACCACGCATGAACGCGCCGTGACCTTGGAACCGCCGAATCCGTCGCGAAGTTAATATTGCAAATAAGTCGCATTCGTGTTTTTGTTCCTGGGTGTCAACTGCGTTGGCGAGGCCGGGGTGTCGAGCTTGCAAGCGCGGGCGGCGAAGCAGCCGGGACGAAGCCGCCGCACCTTCTGGGTCCGCCAGATACACACTTGGCACTGGGTATCGGCAGCCGTGTCCCTGGTCGGCATGCTGTTGTTCGCCATCACCGGCATCACCCTCAACAACGCGGGCATGATCGAGGCCAGGCCCCAGGTGACGACGGCCAAAGCCGCGCTGCCGGGCGAGTTGCTGGCGGCGCTTGCGGCCGAGCCGCCCAGGGCCAGGAAGCCCCTGCCACCAGCGGTCGCCGCATGGATCGCGGCCGCGCTGCCGGGCGACCCGCGCGGGCGCATGGCGGAGTGGTCGCAGAGCGAAATCTATGTCGCCCTGCCGCGGCCGGGCGGCGATGCGTGGATCGCCGTCGACCGCGCCACGGGCGAGGTCGTGCACGAGACAACCGAGCGCGGCTGGGTCTCCTACTTCAACGACCTGCACAAGGGCCGCCACACCGGAGCGGCCTGGAGCTGGTTCCTGGACATCTTCGCCGTCGCCTCCGTGGCGTTCTGCCTGACCGGGCTGTTCCTGCTGCATCTCCACGCGCCGAACCGGCCCGCCACCTGGCCCACGGTCGCTCTCGGCCTCGCGATCCCGTTTCTGCTCGCGGTCCTATTCGTCCATTGAGAGGTACAGGAAGAATGCGTGCCTGGTTCTGCGTTGCGTTGAGCGGCGTGCTGGTCGAGCCGGCGATCGCGGGCGAGATCAAGCTCAAGGTCGAGATCCCGCGCCTCAACGTCGCGGAGTATCACCGCCCCTATGTCGCGATCTGGGTCGAGCGCCCGGACCAGTCGGTCGCCGCCAGTCTGGCGGTCTGGTACGACCTCAAGCTCAAGGACAACGAGGGCACGAAGTGGCTGAAGGACCTGCGCCAGTGGTGGCGACGGGTCGGCCGCTCGGCCGAGTTGCCGGTGGACGGCGTCACCGGCGCCACGCGCGCGCCGGGCGAACACCAGTTGGACTTTGCCGAGGGCAGGGCGCCCCTGGTTGCGTTGGCGCCGGGCGCATACGTGCTGGTCGTCGAGGCGGCGCGCGAGGTTGGCGGGCGCGAGCTGCTGCGCGTGCCGTTCTCCTGGCCGGCCAGCACCGCACAGACCGTAAAGGCGCAGGGCGAACACGAGCTTGGCGCCGTCGCGCTCCACATCGCCCCATGACGCAGCAGAAGGGATCCACCATGAGATCATCCCTGAAATGGGTTGCGCTGGCCCTGGTGCTCGGCCTTCCGCTCGGCGCTCAGGCGCATCGCGCCTGGCTCTTGCCGTCGACCACGATCCTGTCGGGCAACGAGGACTGGGTGACGGTGGACGCCGCGGTGTCGAACGACCTGTTCTATTTCGAGCACATGCCGATGCGCATTCAGGGCTTCCCCGCGATCCGCATCGCGCGCGGCGGCGGGCCGCAGGCGACGGCGCAGCAGGCCGCCGCGCCGCAACAGGGCGGCGAGGCCGCTGCCGGCGGCCCGATGGGCGGGCCGACCGCCGAACTGGTGATCGTCGCGCCCGACGGCGCGGTCGTCGAGGCGCAGAACCGCTGGACCGGCCGTTTCCGCAGCACCTTCGACTTCCAGGTCACGCAGAAAGGCACCTACCGGGTCGCCGCGATCACCGACGCGCTGTTCGCGACCTGGAAGGAAAACGGCCAGACCAGGCGCTGGCGCGGCACGCCCGAAGCCCTTGCCAGGGAGGTGCCCGAGAGGGCCGAGGAGCTGAGCGTCATCCGTGCGCAAGGCCGCATCGAGACCTTCGTCACCGCGGGCAGGCCGGGCGGCGCCGCGCTGAAGCCGACCGGCAAGGGGTTGGAGCTGGTGCCGGTCACGCATCCGAACGACTTGTTCGCGGGCGAAACCGCGATCTTCCGCCTCCAGCTCGACGGCAAGCCGGCCGCGGAGATCAAGGTCGCGGTGATCCAGGGCGGCATCCGCTACCGCCAGCAGCTCAAGGAGACCACCGTAACGACCGGCGCGAACGGCGAGTTCGCCGTGACCTGGGGCCAGCCCGGCATGTACTGGATCAACGCCGCGATCACCGAGGAAGGTCCTGCCGGCACGCGCGAACCCCGCCGTCGCGCCAGCTATGCAGCCACGCTCGAAGTCATGCCGCAATAGGGGCACCACGACGCTCCGCCTGCTGGTCCCGCGCGTCGCCCCGCCGGCGGCCGCAAATCCGCGCGGCGCACTGCGCGCGCTGGGCGGCCCGACCATGGGAACGACCTGGTCGGTGAAACTCGTCGCGGAACAGGCTTGCGACATCGGCGCGCTGCGCCGCGGCGTCGAGGCCTGCCTGGCGCGTGTCGTCGCCGAGATGAGCACCTGGCAGCCGGACTCCGCCATCAGCCGTTTCAACCGCGCGCCGGCCGGAAGCTGGCACGCGCTGCCCGAAGCGTTCTTCGCGGTGCTGGACCATGCCTTGGCGCTCGCGCGCGCGACCGAGGGCGCCTACGACCCGACCCTCGGCGCGCTGGTCGATCTGTGGGGCTTCGGCCCAAAGGGCCGGCGCGACACGCCGCCGCCGGGCGAAGCGATTGAAGCGGCGCGGCGGTCCGGCGGCTGGTCGCGGGTTGTGCTGGACAAGGCCGCGCGACGCGCGCGCCAGCCGGGCGGCCTCGCGCTCGACCTGTCGTCGATCGCGAAAGGTTATGCCGTCGACCTGTTGGCGGAATATCTCCTGGCCGCCGGGGTCGACTCGTTCCTCGTCGAGATCGGCGGCGAACTGCGCGGGCAGGGGCTGAAGCCGGACGGAAGCCCGTGGCTCGTGGCGCTGGAGAACCCAGGGGCGGCGATGCCCGTCACCGTCGCGGCCCTGCACCGACGATCGGTCGCGACCTCGGGCGACTATCGGCGGTTCTTCGCGCGGAACGGGCGGCGTTACGCCCACACGATCGACCCGCGCACCGGGTGTCCGCTGGCGAACGGCGTCGCGTCGGTCACCGTGCTGCACCGGCGCTGCATGGAAGCCGACGCGCTGGCGACGGCGCTGAGCGTGCTCGGCGCGGAGCGGGGGGTGGATTTTGCGCGGCGCAACCACGTGGCGGCGCGCCTCGTGATACGCGGCGCGCGCGGGCTCGAGGAAAGGACCTCGCCCGAATTCGATGCGATGCTGGACTAGGGCGCGGCCCGGCTCAGCCGTTGCCGCGGGTCTCGCGCACCACCACCAGCGAGGGCGACTTGCGGACCTGGCCGCGCATCTTGCCGATCAGGCCCTCAAGGCCCGCCTTGCCCAGCCAGTCCTGGAACTGGCCGTTGAAATGGGTGGTCATGCTGTAGCCGTCGACCATGATGTCGACGATCTTCGGGCCTTCCGCGAGTTTGCGGACGCGCCAGCCGGCGTTCAGCATGGTCCCGGCCGCCACGCTGGTGTTCACCATCACGTCGCCGTTCGGAAGGCTCTGGGTCGAGGTGATCGAATAGGACTCGACGGGCATGCTGCCGAACTTTTCGACCGCCATGTCGATCACGTGCGCGGCGAACAGGGTCGCGAACTCGCGGAATTCCCGGCTGTCCGAACGGCGCCCGTAGCGGCCGAGCGTGTGCATCGCGATCGTGTCGAAATCCAGGCCGTCGAGCAGGACGCGGCCAAGCTCGGCGCCGCGTTGCTGCGGGCTCATGCCCTGGCCCTTGAGCGCCGCCATGGTGCGCTCGCCCAGGCGGTTGATGAAGTCGCGCGCTTGCTCGGGGCTGAGGCTCTGCTGGCTCTTGGCGGCGCCCGGCGCGAAGGCGAGAAGGGCGACTGCGAGGATCATGGCAATTCTGCGCAACATCGTGGCGTCTTTCCCTGCAGCGTCGTCTGTGTCCGTTACTCCTGTCGCACGGAGCTACTTATAAATCTGTTAACTGGATCACAGCTTGGTCACACGTCTTGGTTGCTTTTCCCCTCCCTGGCCTGCGCTTTGCGACTGGGCGGCGGCGGCGCCATAGAACACAAAACCCGGCCCTCCAGTGGGGCCGGGTCTTGTGTGTGGTTCCAAGGAGCCGATCGGCGCGGACGGCTACTTCATGGCCTGCTGCACGAAGGGCCAGGCGACCGAGTTCTTGTTCAGCTCTTTCAGCCGATTGATCAGCCCGCCAACCGTGCTGACGCCGGCGCGTTCGAACTCGCCGGTGTAGTGGGTGCGCAGGCTGAAGCCCTCGACCTCCATGTCGTTGACCTTTGGCTTGCCGTCGACGCTGCGCACGCGCCAGTCTACCTGCAGGGGTTTGTCGCCCGCGCGGTCGATCGCGGTATTCACCTTCACGTCGCCGTTGGGCTCGGTCTTCGTGGCGCCAATGGCGAAGCGGTTGATCTGGATGTTGCCGAATTTCTCGATCGCCACGTCGATCACGTAGGCCGCGAACAGCCGCGTGAACTCCTTCTTGTCGGGCGCAGAGGCCGTGCGCGCCATCTTTCCCAGACTTGCGATCGCCAGCGAATCGAAGTCCATGCCGTCCAGCATCAGCGCGGTGAACTCCGCATTGCGCTGCTTGGAGTCACCCTGCTTCGCCAGCGTCGTCACCGCGCGATCGCCCATCTCGCTGATGAATTTCTTGGCGGCCTCCGGCGCGATGCCCTGCGCCCCTACCGGCCCCGCAACCCCCAGCAAAGCCCAGCCTATCGCGGCCAGGGTTGCCAAGCTCCTTGTCCATCTGATCGTCATCGTCGTGCCTGCACTTAATGTAAGTGGACCCCGCGGCGAAGCATTTAACGCCCGGGCCGACGGGCAGGCAATCTGATTCCAGTGCGACGGAAAAGCCCCCGCGCCGCCCGGCCTTAACGACTCGCTAACCAGGGGCCGACTCGCTGTTGCCGGCATGCCACGGCGGCTCGCCGAGTGACCTGCCGGCCGGTCTTGGAAGACGAAACTCGTTGCCGCCCGCCGACCCCGGAGGCGAAAATCCGCAGTCGGCAGGGGACAATAGCGGAACAAGCGGTTTGGTTGCTCGGGGGGGCAGGGAGCAGTCGGCAATGGTGCGGAGCGCGCGACAGTGGGGAGTGCTGCTCGCAGCATTGTCGGCTGCCATCCTGTTGGGCGGTCCCGCAACCCTGGCCGCGGAGGGTGGCTCGAACGGGCCCTATGTCCGGTTGTTCGGCGGGTATTCCTTCATCGAGTCGCCCAGCATCCAGGGCGAAGGCATCTCCAACGGTGCCAGCGGCTTCGGCATCAACCGCGGCGACATGAATACCTCCGGCGGCGGCTGGGGCGGCCTGGCGGGCGGCTATCGCTGGGGGACGCTGCGGCTGGAAGGCATGGGCAGCTACGAGTCCCACAGCGTCAACTCCTTCACCTCCCCGCAGTTCCAGTACCGTGATGTCAACGGGGTGTTCCGCACCGACCTCAATGCCCAGCCGTCCCTCGACGGCAACCTGCGCATCTTTACGGGTTTCATCAACGCGCTGCTGGACATCGATTTCGGCAGCCCGGTGCAGCCTTTCTTCGGCGGCGGCATCGGCTTCGCCAATGTCCGCATGGACAACGTGACCGGGGTCAGCCGCGGCAACGCCTTCAAGCTGGCGGACGACAGCGACACGGTGCTGGCGTTCCAAGCCCTGGTGGGCGTCGGCTACAAGGTAACCGAGATGTTCACCGCCGAGGCCGGCTACCGGTTCCTGACGCTTAACGATCCGAGCTTCACGGGCGGCGGCGCCGGCGAATTCAGCCTGGGCATCGATTCGCACCAGTTCTGGCTGGGCCTCAGGCTGAACTTCTAGGCGGCCGGCGCGAACGGCTCCAGCGCCACCATGCCGTCCTCGACCACGAGCGCGTGCGCCTCGGGCACCTCGATCCAGTAGTCCGGCACGGCGTCCAGCGGCTCCGACAGCACCAGCACCGACCCGCGGCCGGGCGTAAAGCGGCATTCGCCGTCCAGCACCGCGATCTCGCTGCCCGAGGCGAAGAACAGGCTGGGCGACTGGCGGTCCGAGGAATAGCGCAGCGCCACGATGCGCCGGCCGTCGCTGGCGGCGGCGGTGATGCGCAGCGGCTCGACCGCATGGTTTTCCGCCATGACCCGCTCGATCTCCGCCACGGTCCGGCCGAGCGCCCGCAGCGGATCGGCGTTCAGGTCGTGAGCGAGCGCCAGGTAGAAGAAAACCTCGCTGTCCGTACTGCCCTCCCGGTAGTTGTAATAGGAGGACGGGATCAACTGCTCCAGCTCGCGGCGGATCGCGTGGTAGCCGCCGATCTTGCCGTTGTGCATGAACAGCCAGCCCTCGTGGCGGAACGGGTGGCAGTTGAGCCGCGTGGTCGCAGTGCCGGTCGAGGCGCGCACATGGGCGAAGAACATCCGCGAGCGGATCTGCTCGGCCAGGCTGCGCAGGTTGGCGTCGTTCCAGGCCGGCATTGTGTCGCGGAACAGACCGGGGGAGGGCAGCTCGCCGTACCAGCCCAGCCCGAACCCGTCGCCGTTGGTCGGCACGACGCTGCGCTGCGCCGACAGGCTCTGGCGGATCAGGGAGTTGCTGGGCTGAAACAACAGCGTCGCCATGGGAATGGGGCTGCCGGCATAGGCCAACCATCGACACATCGGATCGTTCTCCTCCCGCGCCCCTAGGGCCAGGGGCCAAGCGCAAGTCTAGCGGTTGACGCAGATGGGATCACCGCCGCTAAATGAAGTGGTTGGAGGCTATAAAGAGTGGGGATTGGCGATGACCTTGCGGTACGGCGCCGGTCCGACCCGCCGATTCGCAGCGCTGGGCATGATGCTGGCCCTGGCGGCAATGCTTGCCGGAACCGCGGCGGCTGCGGCGGCAAGCAAGCGCGATCTCGACGGCTATGCCCGCATCCGCTTCGGCATGACCTTGGAGGAGGTGCGGGCAGCCCGCCCGGACGGCGAGTTCCGCCGGGAGGTCGGCGAGTACTGGATCACCACCGAGCGCGCCGATCCGGGCCGGGACCGCGCGGCCAGCAGGTTCCGCCTGCGCGTGCTGTTCGACAAGGCCGGCCGGGTCGACCGCATCGTCAACGAGAACCTCCTTGCGGCAACGGTCAAGGAATACGTGGAGTGCCGGGCCCTGTTCATCGCCATGGTCGAGCGCCTGCAGGCCCAGGTGGGCGAGCCTGAAACCGTCAGGGTCGCCAGCGAGCCCGAGTTCCTGTTCGGCCAGCGCCACCGGGCACGCAACTACGCCCATTTCAGCTTCGCCAACGGGGCGACGGTCGACGTCTATTCGGTGTGGGACGAATACCGCCAGTTCACCAAGGTGTTCCGCGACGTCAGCTGCACGGTCATGGCGGATTTCTCCCGGCAATAGGGCGGCCGTCGGCGGACGCCGCCACTATCCGCAGTATTCCGCAAAAGCCCGGCAGATTTTGCCGGATCGCATCGCTGCCCGACACTTCCGGCCGAGGGCCGCCGGGGAATTAACCGATAGTTATTTTGTAGAATCAAACGGTTACTGTCTGGCACGGTGCTTGCGACGGTGGCGCCGCCAGTAGAAGCACGTGAAGACGTGAAACTGCACTCGGAGCACGAACCATGGCTCAGGAAGTCAAGCTTACCGCGGGGACGAGGACGAACCTCTTGTCCCTGCAGAACACGACCAAGCTGATCGGTCGCACCCAGGAACGGTTGTCGACCGGTCTCAAGGTCAACAGCGCGCTGGACGACGCCTCGGCGTTCTTCCAGGCCCGCGCGCTGACCAACCGCGCCGCCGACCTGACCAGCGTCAAGGACAGCATCGATCAGGCCATCCAGACCCTGAAGGCGGCGATCAGCGGCATCGAATCGGCGACCAGGATCGTCGAGCAGATCAAGGGCCTGGCGGCGGCGGCCAAGAACACCACCTCCGCGGCGGAACGCTCGCAGCTTGCCAACCAGGCCGAGCAGCTCGCCGCGCAACTAAACCTGCTGATCAACGATGCCAGCTACAACGGCATCAACCTGATCCGCGCGACGCCGGACAACCTGCAGGTCAACTTCAACGAGGACGCCACCTTCGAGCTGACGATCGTCGGCCAGAACGTCACCGCGGCCAACCTGGGCGCCGACATTTCGACCGCCACCAACAACTGGGGCACGATCGGCGACGTCAACGCGGACCTCAACGAATACGTCTCGGCGCTGGGCCAGTTGCGCACCACCGCGTCCACGCTGGGCTCGAACAACACCTTGCTGCAGACGCGCTTCGATTTCGTGAACGCGATCGTCAACACGCTCAAGGAAGGCTCCGACAAGCTGACCCTGGCGGACATCAACGAGGAAGGCGCCAACTTGCTCGCCCTGCAGACCCGCCAGCAGCTCGGCATCAACTCCTTGAGCCTTGCCGCCCAGAGCGAGCAGGCGATCCTTCAGCTCTTCCGATAGCCCAAGCATCAGGTTCGTCTCTTCCGGGGGCAGCAGCGGATGGCCGGCGGGTGAAGTGCCCGCCGGCCATTCGGATTTTCCGGCATCCCCGCGGCCGGCCGCGGCGTAGCATGGGTGAACTTGGCAAGCGGTCCTGGGCAATTCGGCAAAAATTGCCGGCATCGACTCGGGCCAATCAAGAAAATCTTTTCTGTTCAATGAGTTGCGCGTTGGCAAGGGACTTGCTGGTGAGGCTGAAGGGTCAGAAGCCCTCTTCGACCAACGCAGAACGGAACTGGAGCACCAAACCATGGCTGACGAAATCAAACTTTCGGCCGCGACGCGGACCAACCTGCTGTCGCTGCAGAGCACGACCAAGCTGATCGGCCGCACCCAGGAGCGCCTGTCGACCGGGCTCAAGGTCAACAGCGCGCTCGACGATGCCTCGGCCTATTTCCAGTCGCGCTCGCTCAACAACCGCGCCTCGGATCTCTCGCAGGTCAAGGCCTCGATCGACCAGTCGATCCAGACCTTGAAGGCGGCGCTCACCGGCATCGAGGGCGCGACCAAGATCGTCGAACAGCTCAAGGGCATCGCCTCGGCCGCCAAGAACGCGACCTCGGCGACCGAGCGCTCGGCGCTTGCCAACCAGGCCGACCAGCTCGCCGCCCAGCTCAACAACCTGATCAACGACTCGAGCTACAACGGCGTCAACCTGATCAAGGCGACGCCCGACAACCTGCAGGTCAATTTCAACGAGGACGCGACCGTCGAGTTGACCGTGGTGGGCACCAACCTGTCGGCCGCCAACCTGGGCGCCGACATCACCACCTCGACCAACAACTGGGGCACGGTCGGCGACATCAACGCGGACCTGAACGAATACCAGAGTGCGCTGGGCCAGCTGCGCACCGCGGCCTCGACCTTGGGCTCGCAGACCACGCTGCTGCAGACGCGGCTGGACTTCCTCAACAACCTCGTCAACACGCTGTCGGAAGGCGCGGACAAGCTGACCTTGGCCGATACCAACCTCGAGGGCGCCAACCTGCTGGCCCTGCAGACCCGCCAGCAGCTCGGCATCAACTCGCTGAGCCTCGCCGCGCAAAGCGAGCAGGCGATCCTCAGCCTCTTCCGCTAGCTCCAGCCAGCCAGTTCCGTCCGGTCGTCATCGGGCGCGTGCGGACAGCACGCGCCCGACTGCCGTTATCCAGCCCTGAAGCAGGCGCGCGCGGGTGGCGCCTTCCATCGCCGGCTCGAAACGCCGGTCGCGCCGCCAGCAGGCGCCCACCGCGTCCAGCGACGCGTACATGCCCGCCTGCAGTCCCGCCAGCGAGGCCGCGCCCAGCGCGGTCGTCTCGGTCACGGTCGGCCGCTCGACCGGCAGGTCCAGCACGTCGGCCAGGAACTGCATCGCCCAGTCGTTGACCGCCATCCCGCCGTCGACGCGCAGGCCCTTCAGGTCGCCCACGCCGTCCTCGCGCATGGCGTCGATCAGGTCGCGGGTCTGGTAGCAGGCCGCCTCCAGCGCCGCACGGGCGATCTGGGCCGCGCCGCTATCGCGCGTCAGGCCGACCAGCGCGCCGCGCGCCTCTGGGTCCCACCAGGGTGCGCCAAGGCCGGTGAAGGCCGGCACCAGGTAGACGCCGCCGGTGTCGGGGATCGAGCGCGCCAGCGCCTCGGTCTCCGCCGCGTCCCGGATCAGGCGCAAATCGTCGCGCAGCCATTTCACCGCGGTGCCGGCATTGAAGATGCTGCCTTCGACCGCATAGGCCGCGCGGCCGCCGAGCCGGTAGGCCACGGTTGCGATCAGCCCGTGGCGCGACGGCACGATGCGCCCGCCCGTATTGACCAGGACGAAGCAGCCGGTGCCGTAGGTGCCCTTGATGGTGCCGGGCGCAAAGCAGGCCTGCCCGATCGCGGCGGCCTGCTGGTCGCCGGCGATGCCCAGGACCGGCACGGCGGCGTCCAAGACCCCCGCTTCGGCGACGCCGAACGGGGCGGCGCAATCCAGCACCTCCGGCAGCACGGCGCGCGGGACGCCGAACAGCCGCAGCAGCGCATCGTCCCAGTCCTGGCGGGCGATGTCGAACAGCAGCGTGCGCGAGGCGTTGGTGGCGTCGGTCGCATGCGCCCGGCCGCCCGTCAGGCGCCACAGGAGGAAGCTGTCGATCGTCCCGAAGGCAAGCTCGCCCTCTTCGGCCCTCGCGCGCGCGCCGGCCACGTTGTCGAGCAGCCAGGCGAGCTTGGTGCCCGAGAAATAGGGATCGAGCACCAGCCCGGTCTTGTCGCGGACCATCGCCGCGTGGCCCTGGTCCTTCAGGCGTTGGCAATGGCCGGCGGTGCGGCGGTCTTGCCAGACGATCGCATTGGCGACCGGCCGGCCGGTTGCGCGTTCCCACAGGACGGTGGTCTCGCGCTGGTTGGTGATGCCGATGGCCTTCAGCGCGCCGGCGGCGACGCCCGCGCCTTTCAGCGCGTCGCGGCAGACCGCGCGCACGCCGTCCCAGATCTCGTCGGGATCGTGCTCGACCCAGCCGTCCGCCGGGAAGATCTGGCGGAATTCGCGCTGGCCGGTCCCCAGCGGCCGCAACCCGGCGTCGAACACGATCGCCCGGCTGCTGGTCGTACCCTGGTCGATGGCGAGCAGATAGCCGCCTGGCGGCATCCCGTGCGATCCCCCCTCGTGATGCCCGGCCCGGCCGGGACATCCGCGCCGCCCGGGCGACGCCGCTCAAGGTTGGAAAGGTCGGGCGGCCGGGTCAAGCCCGGCGGGGACGCCCCGCGTCGCCACTCAGCCCAACGCCGCCATGGCCAGGACGATCATCCCGTAGACGACAAGACCGGCGGCCAGCGAGGCGAGCGCGCGGCGCAGGTCGCGCGGCGGCTCGAAATACTTCGCGGCGGCGAACAGGCCCGTCCGCGCCGATGCGCCATGGTTCAACACCGAACTGTCCCTCCGCTGCCAGGTCATCAAGGTACGGCAAGCGTCAGATAGGGTGCGGGCGGCTTCTCCGACGGTCCGGCCATCGCCGGCGCCTGGTGGCGGACCGGCTTCAGGGTTTTCAGGTAGGCGGCCAGCGCCTGGGCGTCGGCGTCGGTCAGCCGGGAATAGCTGTGATAGGGCATCACCGGCGCCAGCACGCGCCCGCTGGGCGTGACGCCGGTGCGCACGGCGGTGACGATCTCGGCCGCGGACCACTTACCGAGCCCAGTCTCGTCGTCGGGCGTCAGGTTGGGCGGGTAGAACACGCCCAGATCGGGAATCGCGAAGCCGATATCCGATCCGGACAGGGCACGCTGCCGGTCGGGCTTGCCGGCAAGCGCGCCCGGCGTGTGGCACCCGGTGCAATCCATGATGGCGGCCAGGTATTCGCCGCGCTTGATGCGGTCCTGGCCCTGGACCGGCGGCGCGGCGGCCAAGGCGGCAAGGGCGAGCAGGGCTGCGTTGACAAGCGTGTAGCGCATGGGGATAAACCTCCGCGAACTGGGCCGGATGGGGCGGGCGCGGTTTGTACGCCGCGCGGCTTTCCGCGGCTCTACTACAATCTTGCCGGAACTTTCCCGGAATGTTTCCGGCGGGTTGTGCCGCCTTCCGTGCCCGGACAGGTCGACCATGGACGGCAAAAAGCGGATCGCCGCTGCGATCAAGGACTACATCGCCCGCGAGCGCATCTCGCGCGACGAGTTCGCGCACCGCACGCGGCTGGGCAAGTCGACCGTCGACAAGCTGCTGACCGGCCTGTTCTCGGGCCGCACGCTGTCGATCGCCGCGGCCCATACCAAGCTTCCGCTGCAGGCGATGCTGGACGACGCATCCGCCGCCGCGCCGGCCCATGCCGCCGGCGCGGCGCGGCTGATCGACAAGCCGTCGATCGCGGTCCTGCCCTTCGCCAACATGGGCGGCGACCCGGCGCAGGATTTCTTCGCCGACGGCTTAACCGAGGACATCATCACCGCGCTTGCCCGCTTCGGCTGGCTGTTCGTGATCGCCCGCAACTCCACCTTCACCTACAAGGGCAAGGCGATCGACGTGCGCGCGGTCGCGCGCGACCTGGGCGTGCGCTACGTGCTCGAGGGCAGCGTGCGCACGGCTGGCGGACGCATCCGCATCACCGGCCAGCTGATCGACGCCGGCACCGGCAACCACATCTGGGCCGCCAGGTACGACCGGCGGGTTGAAGACCTTTTCGCGGTCAAGGACGAGATCACCGAGCACGTGGTCGCCGCGGTCGAGCCGCATCTGTATGACGAGGAGGGCTTGCGCGCCGCCGCTCGCCATCCCGAGAGCGTCGATGCCTGGGGCCTGGCGGTGCGCGCGCTGGGCCTGACCAGCAAGGTCGACCGCCGGCAGAACGAGCAGGCGCAGGAACTCTTGCGGCGGGCAATCGCGATGGCACCCGGCTATGCCCGTGCCCATGCCCTGCTCGGCTGGGCGGTGTTTTGGAGCACCTTCTGCTACTGGCATCCGGACCGCGCGGACGGCTACCGCCAGGCCGCGGCCCATGCCCGCGACGCGCTGTCCTTCGATCCCGGCGACCCCTGGGCGCGCCTGGTCTCGGGCCTGTGTTTGAGCGGCACCGGCCAGCACGACCGCGCGCTCGACGAGCTGGCCGAGGCGCTGCATCTCAACCCCGCCTTCGCGCTCGGCCACATGGCGCATGGCTGGGCGCTCTTGCGCGCCGGGCGGTTCGACGAGGCGATCGCCGAGACCAAGCTTGCCCTTGATCTCAGCCCGGTTGACAGCTTCTCGGGCTTCTACACGACGATCCACGGCCTGGCGCTGCTCGGCGCGCGGCGTTTCTCCGAGGCGCTGCCGTTCCTGCGGCGCTCGATCCTCGCCTTCTCGGAGTATGTCGGCCACTACAACACGCTGATCAGCTGCTGCGGGCATCTGGGCTTGATCGCCGAGGCGCAGGAATACGTCGCAAAACGCAATCGGATCGGCCCGCCGATCCGGCTCAGCGTCCTGCGCGCCAACCTCGCGCCCTTCGCCCATCGCGACGTCTTCATCGAAGGACTTATGAAGGCGGGGGTGCCGGAATAGGGACGGCAGCCCGACCGGCCAAGCAACAATTCCGTCATATTTCCCCTGACGCGCGCCGCCAGCTTCGCTATTTTGCCGCGCCATGCCCGCGACAGCCCCAGATCCGCAGCAACAGACCTACGACCTCCTGGTGGTCGGCGGCGGGGTGAACGGCGCGGGGATTGCGCGCGATGCCGCCGGCCGCGGCCTCAACGTTCTGCTGTGCGAGAAGGGCGATTTGGCCGGCGCCACCTCCTCGGCCAGCTCGAAGTTGATCCATGGCGGCCTGCGCTATCTCGAGTACTACGAGTTCCGCTTGGTCCGCGAGGCGCTCTTGGAGCGCGAGGTGCTGCTGGGCGCCGCGCCGCATATCATCCGGCCGATGCGCTTCGTGCTGCCGCACGACAGCCATCTGCGCCCGACCTGGATGATCCGCGCCGGACTGTTCCTCTACGACCATCTGGCCATGCGGCGCTCCCTGCCCGGCAGCGAGGCGATTCAGTTCCGCCGCCACATCGCCGGCCGCCCGATGAAGCCCGAGTTCACCGACGGCTTCGTCTATTCCGACTGCTGGGTCGACGACGCGCGGTTGGTCGTGCTGCTGGCGATGGACGCGGCCGAACGCGGGGCCGTGGTGCTGACACGGACCGCCTGCGTTGCGGCCGAACGGGTCGAAGGCGGCTGGGCGGCCACGCTGCGCGATCGGCGCGGCGATCGGCGCGTGCGGGCAAAGGTCCTGGTGAACGCGGCCGGTCCCTGGGTCGGCGCCGTGCTGGGCCAGGTGGTCGGACGCAACGACGCCCGGCCGCCGCGCCTGGTCAAGGGCAGCCATATCGTGGTCCCGCGCCTCTACGAGGGCGAGCACGCCTATATCCTGCAGAACCGCGACCGGCGCATCGTCTTCGTCATCCCCTACGAGGGCCGCTTCAGCCTGGTCGGCACGACCGATGTGCCCTTCGACGGCGATCCGGCGCGCGTTGCGATCTCGGCCGAGGAGACGGAATACCTGTGCGACGTGGTCGGCCGCTGGTTCCAGCGCGCGCCGGCGCCGGCCGATGTCGCCTGGAGCTATGCGGGCGTGCGTCCGCTGTTCGACGATGCCCGCGACAATCCGTCGGCGGTCACGCGCGACTACGTATTGGAGCTCGACGGCCAGGCAGGCCAGGCGCCGCTGCTGTCGGTCTACGGCGGCAAGATCACCACCTTCCGCCGCCTGGCCGAGCATGCGCTGGTGAAGCTGGCGCGTTTCTTCGTCGGCATGGGGGCGGCCTGGACCGCGACGGCCAAATTGCCGGGCGGCGATCTGGGCGGGACCGACGACTTCGCGGCGTTCCTCGCCGAGCAGCAGCGGCGCTTCGCATTCCTGCCGCCGGCGACGGTCGCTCGCATGGCCCATGCCTATGGCAGCCGGATCGAGCGCGTGCTCGCCGGTGCGCGGGGGCCGGGCGATCTTGGCCGCGACCTGGGCGCCGGCTTGAGCGAGCGCGAGGCCGAATACCTGGTCGCCAACGAATGGGCGGCGACGGCCGAGGACATTTTCTGGCGGCGCTCGAAGCTGGGACTGCACGCGCCCAGCGGCGCGCAGGCCCAGCTGGACGACTGGCTTGGCCGCCGGGGGGCGGCGGCATGAGCGTCGCTGCCGCACCCTCCGTTTCCGCCGAGGGCGAAGCCCCGCGGCGCGCGCGGGCGACCCTGGCGACTTGCGGCACGGCGCATGCCGTGCACGACGGGTTCGGCGACTGCATCTACCTGTTCCTGCCGCTGTGGCAGGCCGAGCTGGGCCTGACCTTGGCCCAGGTCGGCGCGGTCAAGACCATGTACAGCCTTGGCCTGTCGCTGTTGCAGATGCCGGCGAGTTTTCTCAGCGAACGCGTCGGCGAGCGCGGCCTGCTGGCGGCCGGCACGGCGCTCCTGGGGCTGGGCTATGTGCTGGCGGGCTTCGCCGGCGGCGCGATCGCGCTGGGCGGGGCGATCCTGCTGACCGGGTTCGGCGCCAGCGTGCAGCATCCCCTGAGCAGCGCGTTGATCGCGCGTAGCGCCAGCGGCGCGCGGCTGCGCGTCGCGCTCGGCACCTACAATTTCCTGGGCGACGTGGGGAAGGTCGCGGTGCCCGCCCTGGCCGCGCTGGTCATCGGGCTTTGGGGCTGGCGCGGCGCGATGGAGGCGCTCGGCGTCCTCGGCGTCCTGTTCGGCCTTGCCGTGTTCGTGCTGCTGCGGCCGGTCGCCGCGCCGGGCGGGACGGGCGGCGCACATGCGCGCGCCAGGCAGGAAGGCGCCGCGACGACGCACTGGCCGCGCTTCGCCAATCTCGGCGCGATCGCGGCGATCGACAGCGCGGTGCGCTCGGGCGTCCTGACGCTGCTGCCCTTCGCCTTGATGGCCAAGGGCGCTTCGGTCGCGACCGTCGGGCTGGCGCTCAGCCTGACCTTCGCCGGCGGCGCGGCGGGGAAATTCGCCTGCGGCGTGCTGGCGATCCGCTGGGGTGTGATCGCGACCGTGGTGGCGACCGAGCTTGCCACCGCCGTCGCCGTGCTGGCGCTGAACTGGCTGCCGCTGGCCGCGGTCCTGCCGCTGTTGCCGGTCTTGGGCCTTGCGCTCAACGGCACGTCCTCGGTGCTCTACGGCTCGGTGCCCGAGACGGTCGCGCGCGACAGGCTCGCGCGCGCCTTCGGGCTGTTCTACACGCTGTCGGTCGGCGGCAGCACGACGGCGCCGTTCCTGTTCGGCTGGCTCAGCGATTGGGCCGGGCTCGCGACCGCGCTGGTCGTGCTGGCTTGCGCGGTGCTGACGATCCTGCCGCTTACCCTGCCGCTGCGCTGGCTGAAGGCGTGAGGGTCAGTTGCCCCATCCGCGGCGGCGGTAGAACTCGTTCAGCTGGCGTTCGCCGATGTCGCAGCCCGGCTCGTAGACCACGCCGGCGCGAATGATCCCGCGCGGCAGCGGCGCGGACGGCGGCCAGCGCGCCGGCGCGCCCGCACGCGCGAGGCGCCGGCCGGCCGGCGTGATGCCGGCGATCTCCTGGATCAGCTTGTGGCGGATCGCCTCGCCGAACGCCTCGAAATTGTTGGCGACGACAACGAAGGATCCCTCGCCGGTGATCACGCAGCCCTCGTAGTAGCGGTCGAGGTCGGGCAGGCTGGGGAAATTCAGCGCGTTCGGCCGGTCGTTGATGATCGGCAGGCCGTTGATGACGACGCCCTCGGCATTGGCGCGATCGCGCATCACCGTCACCAGCGGGCCCTGGTTGTTCGGCCCGTCGCCGGAAATGTCGATCACCTTGCGCGTGCCGACATAGCCGTTGGTGCCGAACATCGGCAGGATGAATTCGATCGCCGCGCTGATCGAGGTCGACACGCCGCCGCGGATGGGTTGGGCGGCAAGCGTTCTGGCGAAGGCCTCGGCCGAGGCCGGGCCGTCGATCAGGGTCCAGTCGACCAGCAGGCGGCGCGTCTCGTAGCCAGCCCATTCGACATAGGCGACGGCGATGCGGCCCAGCACGCCGCGCGTAATCGTGCGCACCACTTCCGGGTCGCTCAGCGCGGCGACATACCCCTCGCGCTGCAGCTTCATTTCCTCGGCGTCGATGCTGCCGGAGACATCGACCGCCAGCACCAGCTCCAGATCGACCGGCAGGGCTTCCGCGCGCGCGCCGGTCGTTCCGAGCAGAACGGCACCTGCCGCCAGGATGGCAAGACGCAAAGGCGTCGAGCGGTGTCCGGTCATCGTGCGCTCCGCGGCCGGAAAGGCCGGGCAACGGGCGATTAGAGACCGTTCCAGGGGGCGGCGTCCAGCCGGGCTCTTGACGTGGCCTGCGGTCGCTTTTACCGCAGAAATTTTATTGCCTGCCGGTAGCGCGCGCCTCCGCTGGCGCAGCCGCGATCGTTTAAGCAGCGGTAACTCAATCCAAAATCCCTATCGGGTCCAATTCCGGGCAAGGATAGCTAAAATGTTGGGAATCAAGAAGAAAGCGCGGCGTTAACTATTTTGGGCAAGAGTTTGTTAGAGGATTGGGACCACGATGCTCCTCGCGGCCCGGGTGGACCGTAGCTCTGCGAAGGAGATTGAAGATGCTGTTCCACGTGAAGAAGTTTGTGAAGGACGACTCGGGCGCGACGGCCATTGAGTATGGCCTGATCGCCGCCCTCGTCTCGGTCGCGGCCATCACCGCGCTGACCTCGATGGGCTCCAGCCTGTCGTCGATGTTCGGCAAGGTGTCGAGCGAGCTGAGCAAGGCCGTCGGTGGTTCTGGCGGCTGATCGGTCCAAGACCGGGCCCTCGGGTCCGGCTTAGTCGATCGACGTATCGGCGAGGCGGGAGGTGCCGGCGACGGCACTCCCGCCTTGGCCGCTAGGACAAAGCAAGCTCGGAGGACCATCGGGGGGTCGATCGCCCGATTGATGTTCGCGGAACACCTGCCATGCCTCCACTGCTGTTCGTCCATCTGCTGACCTTGGCCCTTTGCATGGGGCTGCTGCTCTCGGCGGCGCTGGGCGACATAAAGACCTTCCGCATCCCGAACGCCTACAGCATCGCGTTGGTGGCGATTTACCCGGTCTATGCGCTCACCGCGCCGCATCCCGTCGAACCGCTGGCGTCGATCGGCGTGGCGGCGCTGGTGCTGGCGGTCGGATTCGGGGCCTTCGCGGCCCGGGCGTTCGGCGGCGGCGACGTGAAGTTGATGACCGCCGCGGCGCTGTTCGCGGGACCGTCGCTGATCCTCGAGTTCATCCTCGTCACGGCGCTCAGCGGCGGCGTCGTGGCGATCTTGATGATGCATCGCCAGATGCGGCTCGGCCTTGCCTTCGCGCTCGACCAGGTGGGCTCGCGCACGCTGCGCGACATGCTGATGGCCGACGACATTCCCTATGGCGTGGCGATCGCGGCCGGCGGGTTCTACCTGACCCTGCGGCTGGTCGGTCTGGCGACCGACGCGATCCCATGAAGAAAACAGCGGAGTACCTGCCATGAACCTTCGCAACATCCTGATCATCATGGTCGCGCTCATCGTCGCCGGGTTCACCGCGATGATGGCGCGCGGCTGGCTGTTGGAGCAGCGCGAGGCGATGCGGCCCAAGCCGGTAGCCGAGGCGCCCAAGGCCGCGCTGCCGATGGTGCTGGTCGCCAAGACGCACCTGAAGCCCGGCAGCTTCGTGCAGCAGGGCAGCCTGGAGTGGATGGCCTGGCCGAAGGAGGCCCTGAACAGGGGCTACATCATCAAGGGCGAGCGCAATCTCGAGGACTTCCTCGGCGCCGTCACCCGCGCCACCGTGCATGCGGGCGAGCCGATCACCGACATCCGCTTCGTGAAGCCCGGCGACCGCGGTTTCATGGCGGCGGTGCTGAGCCCCGGAAACCGCGCGGCGACCGTGCCGATCTCGGCCACCACCGGCAACGCCGGCTTCATCTTCCCGGGTGACATGGTCGACGTCATCCTGACGGCCAGGTACGGCGACAACAACGCGACCGGCGAGGGCAACAACCAGTACGCGGCCACGATCCTCGAAAACCTGCGCGTCCTCGCCATCGACCAGAATACCGAGAACGTCAAGGGCCAGACTGCGGTCGGCCGCACCGCCACACTGGAAGTGACGCCGCGGCAGGCCGAGGTCATCGCGCTCGGCGTCACGATGGGACAGCTGTCGCTGAGCCTGCGCTCGCTGGTCACCGATCAGGCCGTGGCGGACCAGGCCAAGGCCGAATCGGAAGGCGGCAAGTCGAGCGAATCAGTGGTCGTTGCGGAGGCCGCCGAGGGCGAATCGCAAACCGCGAAACCCAAGCAGGACAAGGCGAATAGCTATGTTGTGGACAAAGATCTGAAGTTCATGCTCCAAGACCGGACTAAGTCCAATCCTGGGGTTACGGTCCTGCGCGGGTCTGCGGAAAAGTAAAGGCCGCTGCGACCCGCCGGATCCGGCGGGGGTCTTGTTGGCCAAGCGGCTCGTTGCTGTATTTGGACTGGGTATCGTCGTTCTCGTCGCGCTTTCGGCCGGCATCAAGTCGATCGGCCTGGCGCAAACCCAGGTCGTCCCGGCCGTCATCGCGCCGCAGCCTGCGAAAAGCGTCGCCATCGTCCGCTCGCCGCTGGCGCCGCCGACCCAGCCGGTGGCGGCCCAGCCGGTGCCGGATGACACGCCGGCCGGCAGGTGGACCGGCGTTCCGACGCTTGCCGCACCGACGCCGCTGATCGCCGCAGCGCCGAGCGAGGCGCAAGCGGCCGAACCGGCAGCGCCCGTTGGACCTGCCCGCGCCTCCGCTCCCGCTGCTGCGCCCGCCGCGAAGAGCACCGTCCAGGCGCCGCCGAAGGCGCCGGCCGCAATCGCGCCGCCAAGCATGCCGGCCGCGAACGTTGCGCCGGCGAACGTCGCGCCCGCCAATCTCGCGCCTGGCGGCGCGCCGCCGCGCCCGGCCCTGGCACAGGCGCGCACCAGCCCCGCCGACGTGCTGGGCAAGGCCGCGGGCACGGCCGGCGCCGCTGCCGGCAAGCCGGCCGCCAAGCCGCCCGCGCCGACCGCGATCACCCCGGCCCAGGCCGGGCCGATCCCCGGCGTGCAGCCGGTCGCAGCCCCGGCCGGCGCCGCGCCGACGGCCCAGCCCGCGGTGATGGGCGACAGCAGTTCGCTCATCTTCCTCGAGATCAACCGCGGCCAGGTCGTACGCCTGCCGCGCCCGGCCTCGACCGTGTTCATCGCCAATCCCGACGTCGCCGACGTGCAGGTGAAGTCGGCCAACCTCGTCTACGTGTTCGCCAAGAAAGTGGGGGACACGACCTTGATCGCGGTCGACAATGCCGACGTGGTGATGCTCGAATCACGCGTGGTCGTGACCAACAACCACACGCGGTTGCGCGAAAGCCTGCGCCAGGCGCTGGGCGAGCGCGAGCGCGACGTCCTGATCAACTCGGTCGGCGAGCAGCTGGTGCTGGAAGGCACCGTGGCCTCCCCGTCCGATTCCGAGAACGTGCGCCGGATCGCCGCCGCCATGACCGGCGACGAGAAGAAGGTGATCAATCTGCTGAAGGTGACGTCGTCGGCCCAGGTCATGCTGCGGGTGCGCGTCGTCGAAATGACGAAGGACATATCCAAGCAGCTCGGATTCAACTGGAACGTCATCAACCAGACCGACGCGATGACGATCGCCTTCACGCTGATCAACCCCCAGACGCTGTCGATTCCGAACAAGTTCCGCGTGAACGCCACCGAGGGCGCGACGACCGTCAACTCGATCATCGACGCCCTGGATCAGGAACGCCTGGTAAAGATCCTGGCGCAGCCCAACTTGACGGCCATGTCCGGCGCCACCGCGAATTTCCTGGTTGGCGGCGAGTTCCCCATCCTGGTGCCCCAGGGCAACGGCGCCATCAGCATTGAATACAAGACTTTCGGCGTGTCGCTGGCGTTCCAGCCGACGGTGCTCCAGAACAATCGCATCAACTTGCATGTGCGACCCGAGGTCAGCGAGCTGACCGACCAGGGCGCCATCACGCTCGCCGGCCTCACCGTGCCGGCCCTGGCGGTCCGCCGCGCCGAAACCTACATCGACATCGCCAGCGGCCAGAGCTTCGCCATCGCCGGCCTGCTGCGCAACGACTTGATCCATTCGATCAGCAAGTGGCCCGGCTTGGCCGACATCCCCATCCTGGGGGCCCTGTTCCGTTCCGACCAGTTCCAGCGCCGCGAGAGCGAGCTGATCATCCTCGTGACGCCGTATATCGTCGAGCCCGTATCGACCAGCAAGCTCGCCAGCCCGGCCGACGGCTTCCAAGCGCCGCACGATATCGATCGCATCCTGCATGGCGCGATGTGGCGCAAAACGCTTGTGCCGGGCAGCACCGTGCCGGCCGGGCCGCGCGGGCGGCTCGCCGGGCCGGCCGGATTCCAGCTGGAGTAGAGCGATGGCGCAGGGGCGTACCTGGAACGGGATGGTCGCGGCGGTGCTGGCGGCGGCGCTGGCGGGCTGCGCGCCCTATATCAAGGACTTCTACAGCGAGGCGCCGCCCGAGGCGAAAGCCGAACTGGTGCAAGTCACCTACAACGTGCCCTTCCGCCCCGACGAGCAATACATGTCCGATGCCCGCGGGCGGGCGCTGGACGAATTCCTGTCCATGATCGGAACCGATGTGCAGCAGGACCGCGTGATGGTGCTCGACCGCGACAACACGTCGCCGTGGGCGGCGCAGCGGCTGGAGTCGGTGCGCGCCTACTTGGCGGCGCGACGGATCCCGGCCGAGGCCGGCCGGCCGGCGCCCGACGTGCCGAGCATCCGCGACACGGTCAGCGTGGTGGTCGAACGCGTGGTCCTGGCGAACCTCGACTGCCCGAACTGGACCCAGCCCCGCGGCGGCAATCCCGAGAACAGCACCCATCGCAATTTCGGCTGCGCCGACGCCTTCAACCTGCAGCAAATGGTCGCCAACAAGCGCGACCTGGTCGTCGGCCAAGCGCTGGCGCCGACGTCGGACGGCGAGTACGAGGCGCTGCAGATCCAGCGATACCGGCGCGACGTGGCGGTACAACAGCAGCCCCCGATAAAGCCGCTGGCCCGCATCACCACGAGTTCGGTCCTGCAGGAAAGATAGCAAGCCCGCCGCATTCCAGCTAAGTTTTTGAAATTGCTGGGCATGCCGGCAAGGGGTGGTGCCGGCGGTGACACTTTGTTAACCGCTGTTTGCTACTTGTTGTTCATGGAAAAAGCTCTTTATTCGCCGGCCGACGCGGGTGGCGGCGCGTTGCGCGTGCGCGATCCCTTTGCCGCCTTCGTCCTCGACGACGCTTCGCGCCAGGCCGCGATCACGGCGGCCAACCAGCAGGGCTGGACCGGCGTCAGGATCGCGGAGGGCGGGATCGCCGGCGCGATCGAGTCCTTGAGCGATGTTCCCACGCCGCGGGTGCTCTTGATCGACGTCTCCGAGAGCGAAGACCCGATCCAGGACATCAACCGCCTGGCCGAGGTGTGCCAGGAGGGAACCCATGTCGTGGCCCTGGGCAACGTCAACGACGTGGCGCTGTTCCGCCGCCTCATCCATTCGGGCGTCGACGACTATCTGGTCAAGCCCGTGACGCCCGAGATGCTGATGCATTCCTTCACCCAGCTCGAACGCGAGCGCCACGCGCCGCGCGAGCAGGTCGCACCCGGCCGTCTGGTGATCGTGATCGGCACGCGCGGCGGCGTCGGCGCCTCGGCGCTGGCTTCCAACATGGCCTGGATCGCCGGCCACGAGGACAAGGACAAGCGCGCCGTGCTGGTCGACCTCGACCTGCAGTTCGGCAGCGCCGCGCTGGCGCTCGACGTGGAGCCCGGCCGCGGCCTGGCCGAGGCGCTGCGCACGCCCTCGCGCATCGACGACCTGCTGGTCGAACGCGCCGCGGTGAAGGTCGACGACCATCTGTCGGTGCTGTGCGCGGAGGAAGGGCTGGAAAGCCCGCTCACGATCGACCCGGCGGCTATCGAATCGCTGATCGAGCGGCTGCGCATCGCCTTCAATTGCGTGATCATCGACATGCCGCGCGCCCTGGTGCCTGCCCACACCAGGATCGTAAGCCTTGCGGACTGCGTTTTGGTCGTCGCGGACTACACCCTGGTGGCCGCGCGGGACTGCCCGCGGCTGTTGAAGCGCGTGAAAGAGGCCGGGCCGAAAGGCGGCGTCAAAGTGGTGGTCAACCGCGTCGGCGCCGCGGGTCACAACGACATCAAGCGCGCGGATCTGGAAAAGGCGCTCGACGCCAAGGTCGACGTCGAGATCCCGCAGGACCAAAGGTCCGCCGCCGAAAGCAACAATGCCGGCAAGCCGATGGTTGTCACCGTCGGCAAGAGCAAGGCGAGCGCGGCGATCCGCGAGCTCGCGCTGGAGGCGTGCGGCCTGGGCCAGGTCGCGAAGCCGCCGCTGTGGCGACGCCTGCTCGGCAGGGCGGCCTGATAAACCATGTTTGGGCGCCGCAATGACGCGGCAGGAGGCGGGATCGCGGCGCGGCCGGTCCCGCCGCCGCCGTCGGGCGGTGCGGCCGCCAACGGCGCCGTCCGGCCGGCGCCAGCGCAGCCTCCAGGCGCGCCCCATGTAAACGGTTCGGCCAAAACCGCTCTCAGCGGCCCGCTGCCCTTCGAGCAAGCGCCGGAAACCGTCGTCACCATGGCCTCGCCTCCCGCCGAGGCGCCGCTGTCCAGCGCGGTCGAGGAAATCAAGCGGCGAATCCAGCCGATCCTGCTCAAGCGGCTGGACCTGGCGGTCGCCGCCGAGCTGCCGCGCGACGAGCTGCAGCGCCAGATCACCGACGTCGTCTCGGAGATCCTGATCGAGGAAAAGATCAGCATCAACCTCGTGGAGCAGCGCGCCCTGGTCGCGACGATGCTCAACGACATGCTGGGGCTGGGCCCGCTAGAGCCCCTGCTGGCCGACGAAACCATCAACGACATCATGGTCAACGGGCCGCGCCAGGTCTACGTGGAGCGGCGGGGCAAGCTGGAACTCACCGACGTGGTGTTCCGCGACGACGCCCACGTGATGAACATCGCCACGCGCATCGTCAGCCGCGTCGGGCGCCGCGTCGACGAATCGGTGCCGCTGGCCGACGCCCGCCTGCCCGACGGCAGCCGCGTCAACATCATCATTCCGCCGCTGGCGATCGACGGACCGTCAATCTCGATCCGCAAGTTCTCCAAGAAGAAGATCACGCTCGAGATCATGGAGCGCCAAGGGAACCTGTCGCCGGCGATGGCCCGCGTGCTGAAGATCGCGGGCCGCTCGCGCCTCAACATCCTGATCTCCGGCGGCACCGGCTCGGGCAAGACAACGCTGCTCAACGCCGTCTCGCGCATGATCGACGCCGGCGAGCGCATCGTGACGATCGAGGACGCGGCCGAGCTGCAGCTGCAGCAGCCGCACGTCGTCCGCCTGGAGACGCGTACCGCCAACCTCGAAGGCACCGGCGAGATCACCCAGCGCGATCTGGTGCGAAACGCGCTGCGTATGCGGCCCGACCGCATCATCCTCGGCGAAATTCGCGCCGGCGAGGCGCTCGACATGCTGCAGGCCATGAACACCGGCCACGACGGCTCGATGGGCACGATTCACGCCAACAACCCGCGCGAGGCGCTTACCCGTCTTGAGAACATGGTGGCGATGACGGGCGTCAAGTTGCCGGCCGAGGCGGTGCGATCGCAGATCGCGGCCGCGATCCAGATGATCGTCCAGATCAGCCGCATGCGCGACGGCATGCGCCGCGTCGTGCGCATCACCGAGGTGGTGGGCATGGAAGGCGAGGTCATCACCACCCAGGACCTGTTCTGGTACGAGTTCAAGGGAGAGGACCGCGACGGCAAGCTGCTGGGCGAGTTCAAGTGCTCCGGGCTGCGCCCGCACATGACCGCGCGCGCCGAGTATTTCGGCCTCGACCGCGCGCTGCTCGAGGCCATCGCGTGAGCGGGCTTTTCGATCCGGCCGGCGATCTGGGCCTGATCACGCTTGCCGTATTCGCGGGGGCCTTGATGCTGCTCGCGGCGGTGCTGCTTGGCATTCTCGGCCAGGGATCGGCGCGCGCGCGCAAGGCCAGCCGCCGGGTCGACGCGCTGCGTCGGCGCGGCACCGCTGCGCAAGGCCCGACGACCGCCGCTACGGCCAGCATCAGGATCGACGAAACGGGCAGCCGCATTCCCGGGATGGAGGAACTGGCGCGCCGTCTGGTGCCGCGCCGCGCCATCCTGGCCGACCGTCTGGCGCGCACCGGCCGCGCCATCTCGGTCGGCAGCTACGTCGTCATCTGTCTGCTTACAACCGCCGTACTTGCCGTGGCGATGATCCAGGTGTTCGCTTTCCCGCCGGCGCCGTCATTGCTCGGCGCGCTCGGTCTCGGCGTCGGCCTTCCCCACTTCGTGATCGGCTACATGATTGCACGCCGGACGAACGCGTTCATCGGCCAGTTTCCCGAGGCGATCGAACTCATCGTGCGCGGCATCAAGTCGGGCCTGCCGGTCACCGAGGAGATCGGGGTGGTCGGCAAGGAGATGGGCGACCCGGTCGGCACCGAGTTCCGCAAGATCGCCGACGCGCTTCGGTTCGGCCAGACGCTCGAGGAATCGCTTTGGGCGACCGCCAACCGGCTCGGCATTCCCGAGTTCAACTTCTTCGTCATCAGCCTGTCGGTTCAGCGCGAGACCGGCGGCAACCTGGCGGAAACGCTGGAGAACCTGGCCGACATCCTGCGCCGCCGGCGAATCATGAAGCTGAAGATCAAGGCGATGTCGTCCGAAGCGCGCGCTTCGGCGTACATCATCGGCTCGTTGCCGTTCCTGATGCTCGGCATCCTGTTCCTGGTGTCGCCCGCCTACATCGTCGAGTTGTTCACCGACATACGCGGCAACATGATGGCAGGCGGCGCGCTGTTCCTGCAGGCGCTCGGCGTGTTCATCATGTTCAAGATGGTCAGGTTCGACATATGAACCCGATGTCGCTGTTCTCCGGCGGCCTGCGGATGGAGGACCTGATCGTGGCAATGACCGCGATCAGCACCTTCCTCGTCATCTTTGCGGTCTGGCGTACTCTGCTGATGCGCGATCCGATGGCGCCGCGGCTGAAGGCCCTGGCGCGCCGCCGACAGGGGCTGCGCGAGGAGATGCTCGCGACACGCAAGCGGTCCGGCGAGCTGCGTGCCGACCACGTCAATTTCATGCGCAGCGTGATCGACCGCTTCAGCCTGATGCGCAGCTCCATCACCGACCAGGCGACCCTCAAGCTCGAGAACGCCGGCTGGCGCTCGCGCGATGCGCTGATCGCCTATGTCTTCTTCAAGTTCGTGCTGCCGATCGCGGCGGGGCTGGGCGCATTGGCGTTCTTCCATGGCCTCAATCCCTACGACATGGAACCGATGGTCCGCACGCTGTCCTCGTTGGTGGTCGTGGTGCTGATGGCCTATGCCCCGGACATCTACATCAAGAACGCCACCGACAAGCGCCGCACGGCGATGCAGAAGGCGCTGCCCGACGCGCTCGACCTGATGGTGATCTGCGCCGAGGCGGGCTTGAGTCTGGACGCTGCGCTCGCGCGCGTGTCGCGCGAAATCGGGCCTGCGCATCCCGAACTGGCCGACGAGCTGGGGTTGACCTCGGTCGAGCTCGGCTTCCTGCCCGAACGCGCCAAGGCGCTCGAGAACCTGGCGCGGCGCAGCGGGCTCTCCTCGGTCCGCGGCCTCGTCAACACGCTGATGCAGACCGAGAAATACGGCACGCCGCTGTCCAACAGCCTGCGCGTTCTGTCGGCGGAGTTCCGCAACGAACGCATGCTCAAGGCCGAGGCCAAGGCCGCGCGGCTGCCGGCGATCCTCACCGTGCCGATGATCGTCTTCATCATGCCGGCGCTGTTCGTGGTGCTGCTCGGCCCGGCGATCATCCGCACGATCGACGGGCTCGGCGGGCTGCGCTAGGCGCCCCCCTGGCCCCCGACCGGCACTCTTCACTTAGCCAGATCGGAGAACGGCGGCAGCGGCGGGTCGGGGTCGGCCGGCGCCGTGCCCTTCGCCAGTTCGGCCGGCGTCGTCATGGTCGGATTGCGCGGCATCGGCTCGGCTGTCTGCGGGGCCGCCAGCACGGCTTCCAGGAACGTGCGCGGCGTGCCGGACTCACGGTCGGCGGACGTGCGGCGCGCGGGCAGCGCGCTGGTCTGTTCGGCCGTGGGCTTGGCCGCCGCCTTCTCGGTCGCCGGTTTCTCGCGCGCCGGCGCCGAATCGTCCGATATCGGCGGCAATTGCGGCACGGTATTCTTCACGGTTGGCGGCTCGGTCGGGGTCCACCCGCCGGGCAACGCCGCCGGTTCGCCTGCGGCCGGCGCGGTCGCGCCGGGCTCGCCGGTGCGCGCTCCCGCCGCCGGGGCGGCGGGTGCAAGGTCGGAAGGATCCGTGCCGGGAGCGACCGATACCATTCGCCGATCGGGCAGCTCGGGCAGGCGTCGCGTGTCGGTGTTGAACACGGCCGCCGAGCGCTGCGGATCGTTCAATTGCCGGAGCTGGGCATAGTAGGCCAGGTTGCGCCTGACCTGTTCGTCGTCGAGATCCTGGCGGGCGATCTCCGCGGCGCGCTGCTCGTCCCCGATCAACCCGTAGACCAGCGCCAGATTTTGCCGGTTGCGCGCGGTCGAGACGGGCGAGTTGACCAGCTTGGTCAGCATCGCCAGGGAGGTTTCGAAGTTGCGCGACAGAGCCAGCGACAGAGCCAGGTTGTTCTGCAAGCTGGCGTCGTTAGGCGCCAGCACCATGGCGTTGCGGTACAGTTGCTGCGCCTCGCCGTGCTCGCCCGTCATGTCGAGCGCCACGCCCAATCCATTCATGGCGCGGTGGTCGCGCGGCAGACGCTTTAGCAGCGCACGGTACTGGTCGACGGCTTCCTGCGGGCGGTCGAGCGCGATCAGGGTCTTGCCCCTGCCGCGCATCGCTTCGTCGTTCACCGGGTCGATGCGCAGCGGCTGGCGATACGCCTCGAGCGCGCTGCGGTAGTCGCCGCTGCGGTAGAAGGCGTCCGCGAGCGCCAGGCTGACCCACAACGGTGTCGGATCGAGCGCGAGCGAGCGCTGGTAGAGCTGGATCGCACCCTCCAGGTTGCCTTCGTCGGCGGTCCGTTTGGCCAGGCGCGCCAGCGTCGCCGCCGTTTCCTTCGGCGTCGACTTCGCCAGGGGCTGGTCGGAAACCGATGCGGCATCGCTGGGTGCGATGCGGCGGGGCTGGACGTCGGCCGTGACAATCGGCTTTGGCGTTGCGACATAGGAGTTCTGCGGCGGCGGCTCGGCGCCACAGGCCGCCAGCACCAGCGTCAAGGCTCCGGCGACGGTTCCCCGTAGGCCCAGGACCCACAGTCCCGGCCATCGGCCGCCAGCCGCATCCCGCGTGCGCGAGAGGACAATCCTATCCACGATGCTTCAGCCCTAACCCCACATCTAGTATAGCGACCTGTCGAAGACCCACAAGCAATTCCGAATCGGACGATTTTGGGCGAGAATCGACACCTAGATAACCCCAAGGGACACGGCAAATAGAATCGGAGATCTAGGAGAGTGTAAGTGAAAAATTCGCCGACGGTGACAAGAGGCATTGAAGTATTTCCAAAGAAAAGTCACGGGCGCGCTGCACCGCCGCCGCGGCGGGTTATCTGGCTAGTGGAAAACGTGATTTGGTCCGGCACGATGGCGAGGTGATTCGGTCACGGGATCGTCACATCGCCGGATCTTGCCCCCAGGCTTATCCACAGCTCCTGCTTTCGTTGACACGCCGAAACGTGGCCCGGATACTTCGCGGCTTCCGCGCAAGGGTCCGGCCGGCGAGCCGGGGCCGCCGCGCGGGTCCTGCCAACCAGTGGAGCGTGTTGTGATTTCTGCCGTCATGCCGACCTTTGCGCGGGTGGACCTTGCGATCGAGCGGGGCGAGGGGTGCTGGCTCTTCGGCACGGACGGCCGACGTTACCTCGACTTCACCAGCGGCATCGCGGTCACCGCGCTGGGGCACTGCCATCCGCACTTGGTCAAGGCGCTGCAGCAGCAAGCGGCAACGCTGTGGCACTGCTCGAACCTGTTCCGCATCCCCGGCCAGGAGAAGCTGGCCGAGCGGCTGGTGGCGAACAGTTTCGCCGACACGGTGTTCTTCACCAACTCGGGCGTCGAGGCGCTGGAATGCGCGATCAAGATCGTGCGCAAATACCATGACGACACCGGCAATCCCGGGCGCTACCGCATCATCACTTGCGCGGGCGCCTTCCACGGCCGGTCGCTCGCCACCCTGGCGGCGGGGCGACAGGAGAAGTACCTCAAGGGCTTCGAGCCGATGGTCGACGGCTTCGACCAAGTGGCGTTCGGCAACCTGAACGAGATGCGCGCGGCGGTCCGCGACGATACCGCCGCAATCCTGGTCGAGCCGATCCAGGGCGAGGGCGGCATCCGCACGGGCAGCGCCGAGTATCTGCGCGCGCTGCGCCAGATCTGCGACGAGTTCGGCCTGCTGCTGGTCTTTGACGAAGTGCAGTGCGGTATGGGCCGTACCGGCAGGCTGTTCGCCCATGAATGGGCGGATGGCGCGAAGCCCGACGTGATGGCGCTGGCCAAGGGTCTCGGCAGCGGATTCCCGGTCGGCGCTTGCCTGGCGACGGAGGCCGCGGCCAAGGGCATGACCGCCGGCACGCACGGCACTACCTTCGGCGGCAACCCGCTGGCGATGGCGGCGGCCAATGCGGTGCTGGATATCGTGCTGGCGGACGGGTTCCTCGAAGGGGTGGCCTCGCGCGGCCGGAAGTTCCGCGACCGGCTCGACGCCATCGTCAGGCGCCATCCCGGCGTCTTCGCCGAGCTGCGCGGCCAGGGCCTGTTGCTCGGCCTGCGCTGCGTCGAACCCAATACCGGCGTGGTCGACGCGCTGCGTGCGGAAGGCATGCTGACGGTGGGCGCCGGCGACAACGTGGTGCGCGTGCTGCCGCCGCTGATCGCCAGCGAGGCTGAACTCGAGCAGGGCGCCCAGATCATCGAGCGCGTGGCAGGCAAGCTCGCGGCCGCGGCGAAGGCAAAGCCGGAAAAGGCCGGCGCGGCGTGATGCCTTCCGCCGCGCCGCCAAGGCACTTCCTCGACCTCGACCAGTTCGACACCGCGACCCTGCGCCAGGTTCTCGACCTGGGGCGCGGATTCAAGGAACAGAAGGAGGCCGTCGCCAACCAGCGGCCGCTCGCCGGCAAGATGCTGGCGATGCTGTTCGACAAGCCGTCCACCCGCACCCGCGTGTCGTTCGAGGTCGGCATGAAGCAGCTTGGCGGCGACGTCGTCATCCTCTCGCAGCGCGATACCCAGGTCGGGCGCGGCGAGACGATCGCGGATACGGCGCGCGTGCTGTCGCGCTACGTCGATGCGATCATGATGCGGACCACGTCGCGCGCCAACCTTCTTGAGATGGCAGAGCACGCGACCGTGCCGGTGATCAACGGCCTTACCGACGACAGTCATCCCTGCCAGCTGATGGCCGACGTCATGACCTTCGAGGAGCACCGCGGTCCGATCAAGGGCAGGGTGGTTGCGTGGTCCGGCGACGGCAACAACATGGCCGCGTCCTGGATCCATGCCGCCGTGCGCTTCGGCTTCGAGTTGCGGCTGGCCTGTCCGAAGGAGCTGCGGCCGCCCCAGGCGCTGATCGACTGGGCCCGCGCGCACGGCGGCAAGGTCAGCCTGACCGACGATCCCTATGCCGCCGTCGCCGGCGCCGACTGCGTCGTAACCGACGCTTGGCTGTCGATGGGTGACGAGCTCAAGGGCGAGGCCAACCGCCACAACCTGCTGGCCCCGTTCCGCGTCGATGAGCGCCTGATGGGGGCGGCGAAGCCCGATGCGATCTTCATGCACTGTCTGCCCGCCCATCGCGGCGAGGAAGTGACAGGCCAGGTCATCGACGGGCCGCGCTCGGTGGTTTGGGACGAGGCGGAAAACCGCCTGCACGCCCAGAAGGGCATTCTTTCCTGGTGCCTGCGATGAACGAGAGCGGCCCGGGCGCCAGATCCGACGGCGGCGCCGACGACATGGTGCTGCCGTTCCAGATCGACGCCTACGGGCTGCGGGGTCGGCTGGTCAGGCTGGGCGCCACGCTCGACGCCGTGCTGACGCGCCACGACTACCCCGAGCCGGTGGCGCGGCTGCTGGGCGAGGCGCTGGTCCTGGCGGCCTCGCTGGCCGCGACCCTGAAATACGATGGCGTGTTCACCCTGCAGACCAAGGGCGACGGGCCGGTCTCGATGATGGTGGCCGACATCACGACCGCGGGCGCCATGCGCGGCTATGCGCAGGTCGACCGGGCGAAGCTGGCCACGGCGCTGGCCCGGCCCGGCCCGACGGCGCCTTCGGACATGCTCGGCGATCCGGTGCCGCGGCTGCTGGGCGCAGGGTACCTCGCGTTCACCGTCGACCAGGGCGCCGATACCGAGCGCTACCAGGGGATCGTCGAGCTCAACGGCGCCACGCTCAGCGACTGCATCCACCACTATTTCCGGCAGTCCGAGCAGTTCCAGGCCGCGATCAACTTGGCGGTCGGGCGCAGCGCCCCAGTATCGAACGGAGGGCCCGGCTGGCGCGCCTGTTCGCTGATGATCCAGCGGCTGCCCGATCCCGGCGGGCTCGATGCGGAGGCCAAGGAGGAAGGCTGGCGGGCGGCCATGGCGCTGATGGCCGGCGGCTCGCGGCGCGAACTGCTCGATCCCGCCTTGTCGCCCCAGCAGCTCCTGTTGCGCCTGTTCCACGAGGGTGGCGTGCGGGTCTACCGCGCCCGCCGAATCAGCGACTCGTGTCGCTGCTCGCGCCAGCGCGTGGTCGGCATGTTGCAGGGCCTGCCGCGGGGAGATCTGGAGGCGCTGAAGGTCGACGGCGTGCTGGTCGTCACTTGCGAGTTCTGCAACCGGCGCTATACCGTTGCCGACGACGATCTGGCGACGCCCGATGTGCCGGCGCCGTCTTGATCGCGCCGCAGTGCCGTCCCGGGTTGAACCGATGCGTCCCGATGCCGCTCCGCTCTCGCGCCGCATGCTGATTCGCGCCGGGCTCGGCGCGCTGGCGCTCGCCGCCCGCGTCGACGTCGCGCCGGCGCAGGAGAAGAAGTTTCCGGAAATCACCTTCCTGAACCAGCCTCGGCTCGCGCTCGACGTGCTCAAGATCGAAGTCGCGCGCGACTATGTCCCGCCGGCGGCCAAGCCGAACGTGGATCACCTGTTCCCGGTCACGCCGAGCGATGCCGTGGCGCGCTGGGCCGGCGACCGGCTCGCGGCCAGCGGCCGCGGCCGGCTGGCCCGCGTCGTGGTCAAGGAGGCGGGGGTGATCGAGGTGCCGCTGGAGAAGACCGGCGGCATCAAGGGCTGGTTCACGACCGACCAGTCCGAGCGCTACGATGCGACCCTCGAGGTGATCGTCGAGATCCGCAGCGACGTGGGCCGCGAAGCCTATGCCAGCGCCCGGGTGAAGCGCTCGCAGACGATCGAGGAGGGCGCCTCGCCCGCCAAGCGCCGCGAGGTGTGGTACGCCATGACCGAGAAGCTGATGGCGGACCTGGACCGCGAGCTGGAGCGCTCGATGCGGCAGTACCTGGCGGTATACCTGCGCTGATCCCCGCTATACGTTCGAAAGCCGCGTCGAACCCGGCTCGCCGATCATCGCCAGGAATTCGCGCCGCGTCGCCTGGTCGTCGCGGAAGGCGCCCAGCATGCGGCTGGTGACCATGGTCGAGCCGGGCTTGTGCACGCCGCGCGTGGTCATGCATTGGTGCGCGGCCTCGATCACCACCGCCACGCCCAGCGGCTGCAGAACCTCCTGGATGGCGTTGGCGATCTGCGCGGTCATCTTCTCCTGGATCTGCAGCCGGCGGGCATAGGCCTCGACCAGCCGCGCCAGCTTGCTGATGCCGACCACGCGGCGCTTGGGAAGGTAGGCGACATGGGCTTTGCCCAGGATCGGCACCATGTGGTGCTCGCAGTGCGATTCGAAGCGGATATCCTTCAGCACGACCATCTCGTCGTAGCCGTCGGTCTCGGCGAAGGTCCGGCGCAGGACGTCTGCCGGGTCGGTGGCGTAGCCGGAAAAGAACTCCTCGTAGGCGCGCACGACGCGCGCGGGCGTCTCGATCAGCCCCTCGCGGCCCGGGTCGTCGCCGGCCCAGCGGATCAGCGTGCGCACCGCTTCCTCCGCCTCGGCGCGGCTCGGCCGCTCCGGCATGCGGGGCACGGCGCTGAGACGGCTCGGTCGGGCGGCGCTCGCGCGCCGGTCGGTCGGCATGGCTCTTGTCCCTTTCGTCCGGCCCCGATACGGGGCCAGGCCGCGGTCAGTTCAGCCGCATCGCCTGGTGCGGGCTGTCCAGCGAGAAGGCGGGGATCAGTACGCTGAACCGCTCGCCGTCCTCGCGCTCCATCTGGTAGGTGCCCTTCATGATCCCCGACGGGGTGGGCAGCGGCGTGCCGCTTGTGTATTCGAAGGATTCGCCAGGCCGCAGCACCGGCTGCTCGCCCACCACTCCGGCGCCGCGCACTTCCTGGATGCGGCCCAGCGCGTCGGTGATCACCCAATGCCGGTTGCGCAGCTGCACCGTGGCTGAACCCCGGTTTTCGATGCGCACGCGATAGGCCCAGACATAGTGGTTGTCCGGCGGCGAAGACTGGTCCTCCAGGAAGATCGGCTTCACCGTGACGTTGATGTCGTGGGTCGTCGCGGTGTAGCCGCAATCGCCGCTGACGCCGGCGCGACGGTCCGGCGCCGGCGCATCGGTGCGATCGTCCCCGCCTTCGATGATACGGGGCACGAAGCCAGGCGGCGGCTTGTTCGTCCGGTTCGACGATGACATTGCAGGCGTCCTTCCTGTCCAGGGCCGGGTCGGCGTCGCGCTTGGCGCCCGCCGCGCGGATGACGGCATCATCGCCCCGCACCCCCGGCAAATCGCAGCCACGGCCGGTGCCAGCGGCCGCAGCGCTTCCCATGCCGTCACAACGATATTAGCCCCCGGCCGGGTTTGTCCAGACGCCGGTGGGTCCTGCGAGCCGGCCCCAGAAAACGAACCGGCCCGCATCTTGCGATGCGGGCCGGTCAGTTCGTTGCGAAACCGCGGCCGAGTTACCGGATGGTGATCTCGACGCGACGGTTACGCGCTTCCTTCACGCCGTCGGCGGTCGGGACGGCCGGGCGATCTTCGCCGAACGCCTGCTCCGTCACGACGTTGGCCGGCACGCCGCGGGCCACGAGGGCCGACAGCACGGCATCCGCACGGCGCTTGGAAAGCCGCTGGTTGTAGGCCGAGCTGCCGGACCGGTCGGTGTGGCCGGCCAGCGTGATGTTCGCGCGACCGCGCTTCTTGAACTCCGCAGCCGCATCGTCCACGACCTTCAGCGCCGCCGGATTCAGCTTGTCGCTGTTGAAGTCGAAGTAGACGATGAAGTTGGCGGGCGCGGCCGGAGCCGGTGCCGGCGCGGCGGCCGGAGCCGGAGCCGGAGCCAGCGCACGCTCGACCTCGGCCAAGGCCTTCTCGAACTCGCCCTTGCAGTAAGCGATCCGATCCTTCTGCCAGGCCTCTTCCTCTTCCTCGACCCAGCAGTCGTACATCACCTGGGCGCGGGCGGCGGCCTTGGGCGCCTTGTCGCGGCCGCTGCGATCGAGTGCGGCCATCAGGCGCTGACGGGCGGCGACGAGCGGACCGCGCGCGGCCTGCGGCAAGCCGCCCCAATTCTTGTCGTCGGGAACCTCGGGCAGCACCGCCTTGTTGGCTGCGGCGTCAAGGCCCTTCTTCGCCCACTTGTCCGAGTCCTGCCAGTCGAACTCGACCTTCTCTTCGTAGGTCGAGAGCTCCAGGTACTCCTGGGCGAGGTAGGAATTGAACGTGGTGCCCGACGGTTTCAGCTTCGCCAGGTCCTTGCGGGCTTCGCCGTCGGCCAACAGACCGCAAGCCCCCAGAAACAGTGCCGCGGTTATGACCGTGGCCAACCTCAACCCTCTCATGCGTCCGAACTCCCGCTAAAACGAACCCTAGATGCCTTCGCACAGTGCACGCCGGCGCTGTACCCTACCCGTGTTCTCTCCCATACTTCGGATAGGCCTTGGTGCCCGTACGATCAAGAGAAAACCGAGAAATACGGCCGTTTGCACCGGTTATTCCACCCCCGCTGTTGCATATGGACCACAGCTGTGGCGCGACTTGGAATCAAGGGTCTAACGCGCGAGATCGGTATTTGTTCCATGATTGCTGCGCCGCTTGCTCGGGCCGGCGGCGGGACCTAAATTCATCGCTCGCTGCGCCTGGGCGGGTGTAGCTCAATGGTAGAGCAGAAGCTTCCCAAGCTTACGACGAGGGTTCGATTCCCTTCACCCGCTCCAAAGTTCTCTCCCGCGGGCTTTCTGGCCGATCGAACCTGGCAAGGCGCGATGGCGGATCGCGCGCTAACCGAGCTGCCGGCTCGCAAAGCGATGCACCCGGTCGCGGCCGATCAAGTGGACAGCGAAATCGCGCGCCATGAGCCCGCGGATCGCCGGATCGAACACGTCCAGGCCGCCGGCAAAGGCGCCAAAAGCCGGCAAGATCAAGCGGTTGCCGTCCTCCACGAAACAGCGGGCGCTGACCCGCCGCCCGCGTGTGGCGACGCTGGCCTTGGGGTGAAAATGGCCCGACACCTCGCCCGCGGCCGGTCCTCGGCGGGCTTCGTGACGAAAGACCAGCGGGCCGATCGTTGCCTCGCGTTCGACCCGCCCGCCCAGCATCCGGGGCGGATCGGGGTCATGGTTGCCCGCGATCCAGATCCATTCGGTGCGGGCGGTCAACGCGGCGAGCATCGCGGTTTCGGCTGCTTCCAGCCGTGCCGGGGCTTGGGAGTCGTGGAAGGAGTCGCCTAGGCACAGCACGCGGCGCGGCCGGTAGGCGTCGATGGCCGCCGCCAGCCGCCGCAACGTGGCCGCGCTGTCGTAGGGCGGCAGCAAAGTGCCGCGGCGCGCGAAGCCCGATGCCTTCTCCAGGTGCAGGTCGGCGACGATCAAACAGGACTGCGCGGGCCAGACGACGGCGCCCGACAGGTCGGCAACCAGTTCCGCTCCATTGATCGTGAAAGCGGTCACGCGCGGCAGTCTAGCCCATCGACCGCACCGCTACAGCGGCAACCCGCCCTGCGCCGGCACGCGCAGCGCTTCCTCGATCAGCGCCTGTTCCTGTTGCTCGCGCGCCGCTTCGTCGAGCATGTGGTCGAGCGCGCCGCCCTCGACCTGCTCGCGCCCGATCTCCAGCAGCACCGGCAGCGCGAGGGGCGAAACGCGGTCGAGCACGCGGTGCTCGATGCGGCCCTTGATGCGCTTGAGGAACTTGGCCAGCCGCCCGACATCGGTAAGCCCGGTCGCCGCGTCGGCGCGCGTCGCGCGCAGCAGGATATGCTGGGGGTCGTGCCGGCGCAGCACGTCGTAGATCAGGTCGGCGTTGAAGGTCACCTGACGCCCGGTCTTCTCCTGCCCGGGATGGTGGCGCTCGATCAGGCCCGCGATCACCGCGACGTTGCGGAAGCAGCGCTTCAACATGCTGGATTCGTCCATCCACGCCTCGAGGTCGTCGCCCAGCATGTCCTCGTCGAACAGCGCCGCGATGTCGCGGCTCTGCGCCGGCTTCAGGCTCCAGACGCCTAGCACATAGTCGGTGGCGACGAAGCCCAGCGGCATCAGCCCAAGCCGCTCCATGCGTCTAGTTAGAAGCATGCCCAGCGTCTGGTGCGCGTTGCGGCCCTCGAAGCAGTAGGCGACGAGATGGTGCTTCTCGCGCCCGCGGTCGCCGCGCGGGAAGCATTCGACCAACAGCCCGTCGCGCGGCGGCAGCACGGATTTCCATTCCTGCAGGCGCAGCCACTCCGCCACCGCCTCGGGCAGGTCGCGCCAGCGCCGGCGGTCCGCCAGCATGGCACGCACGCGGTCGGCAAGCTGCGTGGTCAGCGGCAGGCGCCCGCCGCCATAGACCGGTACCTTGGGCTCGCCGCCGGCGGCGGGACTGCACTGCACGGTGTGCTCGCGGATGCCGTCGAACTGCAGCAGCCGGCCGGCGAACATGAACGTGTCGCCCGGCACCAGGAACTGGGCGAAATACTCCTCCACCTCGCCCAGGAACGGGCCGCGTCGCAGGCGCACGCGCAGCATCGGGCTCTCGACGATCGTGCCCACGTTCATGCGGTAGCGCCGCACCACCAGGGGGGAAGCCGCGCCCCATTTGCCGCCCGCTTCCCGGCGCAGGCGATGCCATTGGCGATAGGCGCGCAGCGCGTAGCCGCCCGCGGCGACGAAGCCCAGTACATCGTCGAAATCCTTGCGCCGCAGCTCCGCATAAGGTTGCGCGGAGGCGACCTCGGCGTACATCGCGTCGGCATCGAACGGCGCGGAGCAGGCCATACCCAGAAGATGCTGCGCCAGCACATCGAGCGCGCCGGGGCGCGGCGGATCGCCGTCGAGTGCGCCCTCCGCCACTGCGTCCATTGCGGCGCGGCATTCCAGCACCTCGAAGCGGTTGGCTGGCACCAGCAGCGCGCGGCTTGGAAGGTCCAGGCGGTGGTTGGCGCGGCCGACGCGCTGGACCAGGCGGCTGGCGCCCTTGGGCGCGCCCACTTGCAGCACCAGGTCGACCGCCGCCCAGTCGACGCCAAGGTCGAGCGAGGACGTGGCGACCACCGCGCGCAGCTTGCCGAGGGCCATCGCCGCCTCGACCTTGCGGCGCTGCTCGACCGCCAGCGATCCGTGGTGCAGCGCGATCGGCAGGTTGTCGTCGTTGAGCCGCCACAGGGCGTGAAACACGAGTTCGGCCTGGGCGCGGGTGTTGACGAAGACCAGCGTGGTGCCGGCCTGCTTGATCGCCTGGTAGACCTCCCGCATCGCGAACAGCGCCATGCGCCCGGCCCAGGGCATGCGCTCGGCGGTCTTGAGGATCGCGATTTCCGCCGGCTTGTCGCCGCCGCCCAGCAGAATGTCGACCGGATTTCCGCCCGACCCCAACCACTGGGCGAGGGCATCGGGAAACGCCACCGTCGCCGACAGCCCGCTGACACGGCATTGCGGGGCCAAGCGGCGAAGATGGGCGAGCCCGAGCGCCAGAAGGTCGCCGCGCTTGTTGCCGGCGAGCGCATGCAGTTCGTCCACCACGACCGCGCGCAAGCCCCCGAACATCGCCGGCGCATCGGCGTAGGACAGAAGCAGCGCCAGGGATTCCGGCGTGGTCAGCAGCAGATGCGGCGGATCGCGGCGCTGGCGCCGGCGCTTGACGTTGGGCGTGTCGCCGGTGCGCGTCTCGATCCGCACGCCCAGCCCCATCTCGGCGACGGGCTGCTCCAGGTTGCGGTGGATATCGACGGCCAGCGCCTTCAAGGGCGAAACGTAGAGCGTGTGCAAACCGCGCCTCGCGCCCGCCGCAGGCGGGTCGGCCAGTTCGACCAGGCTCGGCAGGAACCCGGCCAGGGTCTTGCCGCCGCCTGTGGGCGCAATCAGCAGCGTCGCGCGGCCGTCGCGCGCCGCCGCAAGCAGGGCGAGCTGGTGCGGATGCGGCGTCCAGCCGCGCCGGGCAAACCATTCCCGGAAGCGTTCGGGCAGCGCCAAGGCCGCAGGCGCCGGGCGCAGGCTTGGAGCGTCGGGCATGGGCCCCAGATTAGCGCCGGCTGCCCCGGACGGGCCAGGAATGCTATAAGGCCGCCCCAGCCATGGCAAACAAATCGACGGAGCCGACCGTCAACTACCGGGTCGACGAAGCCGCGCTCGCGCATGACGAGCGGCTGCTGTCGCTGTTCCGCCTGTGGCAGTCCAAACGCGGCGTCCGCCGGCTGCCGGCGCGCTCGGATTTCGACCACCGCGAGCTGTTGCCATGGTTCGGCAACCTGATCCTGCTCGACGTGCTCGACGGCGGGACCGACTACCGCTACCGGCTGTTCGGCGTCGTGCTGGCGCAGGAAGCCGGATTCGACATGAGCGGAAAGCTGCTGAGCGAGTATCCGATCAAGGTCAACCTGCCGCATTTCTACGATGTCTTCGCGAACGTCATCCGCAACCGCTCGCCGGCCTTGAGCGAGCACGATCCGGGCGTCAAGCATATCCGCCGGCGCCGCCGCCTGATCCTGCCGCTGGGCAAGGACGGCGAGACGGTCGACATGATCATGACCGCCAACTACGCGGTCGAAATCCTGCAGAAGCCCGGGCCTTATCTCTAGACCCCGAGCGCGCGCCGCAGCGTCGCGACGACCGTCTCGATCTCTCCCGCGTCGTATGGCTGGGGGGCGCCCTTGCCCCAGATCGGCGTCGGCCACGCCGGGTCGGTCGTAAAGCGCGCGATGATGTGCACGTGTAACTGCGGCACCTGATTGCCCAGTGCCGCCACATTCATCTTGTGCGCCTGGTGCTGGCGTTCCATCGTCTGGGCGACCTGGGCGATCTCCTCGATCAACGTCGCGCGGTCGGCCGGCGAAAGCTGGTGGATTTCGCGAACGTCGGCGCGCTCGGGCACCAGGATCAGCCAGGGAAAGCGCCGGTCGTTCATCAGCAGCACGCGGCAGAGCGCGAGCCGCGTCACCGCGCGCGTATCGGCTTCGAGGCGGGGATGGAGCTGGAACATGGAGGGGTCTCGGATGCAATTCGCGTATTCCGAACCATACTGGAGCGATGGCCGCGCCGCATCCCGAAACCTTGCTGATCCTGCGCCTGGAGGGGCTGTGGTGCGCACCGGGCGGGTAGACCCGCCCGAGGCGCTGAGCGCAAGGCTCCGCCGCCGGGTGCATGCCTGGCGGCGGCGCTGCGGACCGGCTACATGGCGCGGACGTTGCGCAGGAACTCTTCCACGCGTTCTTGCAACTGGCCAGCCAATTCGGACTGCTGCTGCGCGACATGCAGCACCCCCGCCGAGGAGCGTCCGTTGTCCTCGGCCGCCTGCTTGACGCCGTTGATGTTGCTGGAAACTTCGCGCGTCGCGGCGGACTGTTCCTCGACCGCGCTCGAGATCGAAGTGCTGATCTCCCGCACGGTGGCGATCACCTTGCCGATCTCGCGGATGCCCGCCGCGGTCGATTCGCTCGATGCCTGGATGCCCTTGACCTGCTGCTCGATCTCCTCGGTCGCCTTGGCGGTCTGGTTGGCCAGCGTCTTGACCTCGGCGGCGACGACCGCGAAGCCCTTGCCCGCCTCGCCGGCCCGCGCAGCCTCGATCGTGGCGTTCAGCGCCAGCAGGTTGGTCTGGCTGGCGATGACGCTGATGATCTTGGTGACGTCGCCGATCTTGCTCGCCATCTCGACCAACGCTGCCACCAGCTTTTCCGACTTCTCGGCCTCGACCACGGCCAAGTCAACGACGCGGCTGGCCTCGGTCACTTGGCGCGAGATCTCGTTGACCGAAGCGGCGAGCTCGTCGGACGCGGTCGCGACCGCGCTCGACTGCTGGTTGGTCTGCTCCGCCGCCGCGGCGAGGGTTTGCGCGCTCTGCTGCATCTCGGAGGAGGAGGACGAGACCGAATCCACCAGCGTCTTGACGCCCTTCTCGAAACCATCGGCCAGCTTGAGATTCTCCGCCTTGCGCTTGGTCAGATCGGTGGCGTACTTGACCACTTTGAACGGCTTGCCGTTGAGGTCGAGGATCGGGTTGTAGCTGGCCTCGATCCACA
>CAYMTM010000005.1:0-2665 GCA_964393375.1 uncultured Rhodospirillaceae bacterium | reverse complement strand
TTGAACGGCTTGCCGTTGAGGTCGAGGATCGGGTTGTAGCTGGCCTCGATCCACACCTCCTTGCCGCCCTTGCCCAGGCGCTTGTGCTGCCCGGCCTGGTATTCGCCGCGGTTCAGCTTGGCCCAGAACTCGCGGTACTCCGGGCTGGCCGCGAAGGCCGGCTCGGCGAACATGGAGTGGTGCTTGCCCTGGATCTCGGCCAGCGTATACCCCATGACATCCAGGAAGTTCTGGTTCGCCGTGAGGATGGTGCCGTCCAGCTTGAACTCGATCACCGCCTGGGAGCGGCCGATGGCATCCACTTTGCCGCGCAGATCGGCGTATTCCGTTTTCTGCCTGGTGACGTCGGTTGCGTATTTGGCGATCCTGAAAATCTTGCCATCCGCGTCGAGCAGCGGATTGTACGAGGCTTCGATCCACACCTCCTTGCCGCCCTTGCCCAGGCGTTTGTATTGCGCGACCTGGTACTCGCCGCGGTTCAGCTTGGCCCAGAACTCGCGGTACTCCGGGCTGGCCGCGAAGGCCGGCTCGGCGAACATGGAGTGGTGCTTGCCCTGGATCTCGGCCAGCGTATACCCCATGACATCCAGGAAGTTCTGGTTCGCCGTGAGGATGGTGCCGTCCGGCGTGAATTCGATCACCGCCTGCGATTTGTCCAGGGCTTGCAGTCTGGCCTTGTCCTCGGTCAGCACCGCGCCGTGATGCGACGCGGTATCGTTGTTCTTCGACTTCATGAAGCGAGCGAGCATTCCTTACCTTCCTTGTGGTTTCCCGGCGTCGGTTGCGGGTTTGGTCCTTCCGTCCTTGCCGAGGAAATTGGTTGACCGCGGCTTGAGAATCGCCAGGACGCGTTGGGCGAGCCCATGCCGACGCGCGACAGTCGGCGACGGCAATGAAAATTTGATTTACAGGTGAAACAAATACTTGTAATAGCCACACTATTCTTGTGCGTTTGGATTTACTTAGTTGTGGAAATGCTTGGAGCGGATGATAAGACGCCAAACTATAATAGTATAACTTGTAGACTGCGCCAGCCTTGCCGTGTTCGCTTGGCCGGCCGGAATCAATGCGGCAAGGCCGCCACCGTGCAGCACAAATCGCAGCAGGAACATCGCATTACGCATGCCTGCTTGCTGTCGCTCGATACCGCGGCAGCCTTGACCGTGGAGGAATGACGCCTGCCGTTCGCCGCCGGCTGCCGACTCACGCGATCGTAATGAAGGGCGTCGCGAACGACGGATCTTGCCTGCGTTCCGCTATGCCGCGTCGAGCGCGATCACCAGGTCGCGCGCGCCGGACTGCACCCGCTTGGCGTGGATCGCGGCGATGGGGGCGGCGGGGTTGTCGGGTGCGACCTTGGCGAAGGCGTCGGCCGCCTCGGGCTTGCCCTCGCGCAGCAGGCGGAAGGCGTCCATGTAGGCGCGGAACCAGGGCAGGCTGGAGGACTCCTTGTCCATCGGCGTGTAGGCGTCGATGCGGCTCTGCTTGCCCTTCAGGCGCAGCGTCCCCAGCGGCAGGAAGATCATGCGCTTGCAGTGGCGCGCCGTCGCCTCGCTGACGCAGATCGTGGTGCCGAGGTGCTTGTTGGCGTTCTCCAGGCGGCTGGCGGTATTCACGGTGTCGCCCATGGCGGTGTAGTTGTGGCGCAGCTCGCTGCCGAAATTGCCGATGATGGCGTTGCCGGTATGCACGCCGATGCGCGTCGGCCCCAGCTTCACGCCGAACTCCTTCAGCGCCCGCGCGCGGTATTCCTCGGTGAACTTGCGGATCGCGACCGCGCAATCGACCGCGCGCGCCGCGTGGTCGGGCATCGGCACCGGGGCGCCGAAGATCGCCACCACCGCATCGCCGATGAACTTGTCGATCGTGCCGCCATGCTTGATCAGCAATTCGCAGATGCCGTCGAAGTACTGGCTCATCACCTTCACCAGCGTCGTCGGCTCGATCGTCTCCGACATGACGGTGAAGTTCTCCATGTCGGTGAACAGCAGGGTCAACTCTCGCACCTCGCCCTCGGTACGCAGCGCCGAAGGATCCTCCAGGAGCTGCTGGACGACCCTGGGCTCGACGTAGCGCGCGAAGGCGTCGCGGATGAAGCGTTTCTTGTCGCGGTAGCGGCCGGCGACGTATAGCGCTGCGGCGGTCAGCGCGCCAAGGAACGCCAGGATCGGCGCTACCAGCGGCAGCAGCGGGCCGCTGTAGTAGACCGGCACGCTGACGAACACCACGAAGCCCGCGACCAAGCCGGCTGCGGCCAGGGCTTTCACCCAGTTCTTGGTCTCGACCAGCATCAGGCCGATCGCGACCAGCGCCGCCAGCACGGTGAGCGCGATCTCGACGGTTCGGTTCACCTTGGGCAGTACACGCCCGTCCAAGAGCTGCGAGAGCGCCTGGGCGTGGCCTCGCTCGAAGCCTACGGTTGCGCTGATCACCCCCTGGCCACTGCGGCCGCCGCCGCCATCCTGGCGTATCTGGAAGCGAACCAACCTGCCAACGAAACCATCCACCTGGCGCATCTGCGACACCTAACGGTGTATAGCCTGTCCGGCCACATGCACCTGGACAGCGTCACCCGCCGCAATATGGAGTTGACCCGCACCTTGCGCGACGGGCGCACGGAGGGTAGCCTGCTGGCCGCGCTCGACCTGACCTGCACGGCCATGGG
>CAYMTM010000004.1:5058-51402 GCA_964393375.1 uncultured Rhodospirillaceae bacterium | reverse complement strand
CTGGGGCAGCCGGACCTTCGTCATGGGCATCGTCAACGTCACGCCCGACAGTTTTTCCGGCGACGGCGTGATGCGGACGCGGCAATGGCTGGAGACCGCCGTGGCCCAGGCCAAGGCCTTCGTCGCGGACGGCGCGGACATCCTCGACGTGGGCGGCGAATCGACGCGCCCCGGCGGCAAGCCCGTCGCGGCGCAGGAGGAGATCGCGCGCGTCGTGCCGGCGATCCGGGCCATCGCCGCCGTGCTGCCCGCGGTGGCGATCTCGGTCGATACGTTCAAGGCCAGCGTCGCCGAGGCGGCGCTCGATGCCGGCGCCAGCATCGTCAACGACGTGTGGGGGCTGGGCGCCGATCCCGGCATCGCCGGCCTGATCGCGCGGCGCGGCGCCGGCGCGGTGCTGATGCACAACCGCTCGACGCCGCTCGACCCCGCGCTTGACGCCAGGCTCGGCGGACGCTTCGCCGGCGCGGGCTATGCCGACCTGATCGCCGACGTGAACCGCGACCTGCGGGCGATGGCCGAGGCGGCGATGGCGGCGGGCATCGCGCGCGAGAACATCGTGCTGGACCCCGGCATCGGCTTCGGCAAGGACACGGCGCAGAACCTGGAACTGGTCAACCGCCTCGATGCGTTCAAAGCGCTGGGCTTTCCGATCCTCAGCGGCCCGTCACGGAAATCCTTCATCGGCTACACGCTCGGCCTGCCGCCGGACGAGCGGCTGGAGGGCACCGCCGCCGCGGTCGCGGTCTCGATCGCAAGGGGCGCCGATATCGTGCGCGTGCACGACGTGCGCGCCATGGTGCGCGTGGCCCGGATGACGGACGCGATCGTGCGGGGGCGGACGGCGCGGCCTAGCGCATGAACGGCCGCCAGCCCGCTTCCAGCGCCTCGGCCTTGCTGCAGAACCAGCGTTCGCCCCTGGCCGTGTCGATCGGGGTGCGCTCGTAGTAGGCGCTGCCCGGCAGGTGATAGAGCCGCTCGCCCTTGGCGCCGATCACGCCCTTGATCAGGCATCGGGGCGCGCCGGCGTCGCCCTCGGCCGACGCCCGCCGGCTGGCGACCCAGTTCAAGGACGGCATGTCCGGCATGAACTCCTCGACAGGGAAACCCGACACCACAGCGATGATCCCGAGCGCGCCGAACAGGACGACCGCGCGGATCATCGACGCCGCCTATCCGGGCCGGCGACGGTCGGCGGCGGTGGCGCGGCGCGGCCCGCGCCGGTTCGGCCAATGTCGTCAGTCACGATCTCTCCTGCGGTGGTTCGTCGCGCGTAAGGCAGGTCTATGCGGCGGGACGGTGGACGGTCTTGGCAGTGGCCGGCAGGTGCACGGACACGGTCGTGCCTCGCCCGGGCACGCTCGCGATCTCCAGCCTTCCGTCATGCAGCGCGACCAGCTTGCGGCTGATCGAAAGGCCCAGGCCGCTGCCCTCGTGCGTGCGGGCATAGGAGGCGTCGACCTGGTAGAATGGCTCGACGACGCGGGCGAGCTGGTCGGGTGGAATGCCGATGCCGGTGTCGGCGACGCGGATGACCACGCCACCGTCGGCGCCCCGCACGGCGCCGAGCGTCACCCGGCCGCCCTTGGGCGTGAACTTGACCGCATTCGACAGCAGGTTCAGCAGCACCTGCTTGAGCGCGCGCGGATCGCCGTTGACCGGCGCCAGCGGCGCAGCAAGGTCGAGGGTGAGACCGACGCCGCCGACCTCGGCTTTGCCGCGCACCGTTTTCAGGCATTCCTCGGCCAGGTCGGCGATAGAAAGTTCTTCCGGCGACAGCGTGTACCGCCCCGCTTCGATCTTCGACATGTCCAGTATGTCGTTGATGAGGTCGAGCAGATGCCGTCCGCTCCTGACGATGTCCTTGCCGCACTCGGCGTAGCGCGCCGGATCGTCGCGTCCGAACATCTGGTGCTGCACCACCTCGCCGAAGCCGATGATGGCGTTGAGCGGCGTGCGCAATTCGTGGCTCATGTTGGCCAGAAATTCGGTCTTGGCCAAGCTGGCCTGCTCGGCCTCGTCCCTGGCCTTCTCCAGCGCCGCCTCGCGCTCCTTCTCGGCGGTGATGTCGAGAATCACCAGCAGGATGCCGCCGTCGGCCATGCGCTGCTCGCGTACCTGCTCCCAGCGGCCGTCGTTCAGGCGGCGCTGCACCGGCGCGCCGGGATTGCGGTGCTGCGCCAGACGCCGGGCGATATAGGCCTCGGCCTCGACCGATCCCAGGTCGAAGCGCGAGCGGCGCACGTTCTCGCGCAGGATGGTCTCGAACGGCACGGCGGGCTCGAGGATGTCGGCGATGATCGTGTGCATGGCGCGGTAGGCGGGGTTGGCGACGACCAGCCGGTCTTCGCGGTCGAACAGCGCGATGCCCGCCTGCAATCCCTCGATCGCGGCGAGGATGCGGTCCTCGGCGCTGCGCATGGCGCGCTGGGTCAGTTCGACCTCGCGTAGCGCCATCACCTCGTCCTCCACCCGCCGGCGCTCGGCCATCTCCCGCTCCAGCCGCCGCGCCTGGTCCTCCGCCTGCTCGCGGCTCATGCGCAGTGCTTCGTATTGCGCGCGCAGCAGCCGGTCGCCGCGCCGGACGATCAGGAACAGCGTGGTGTAGAGCACCAGGAAGATCGCGCCGACGCGCAGCGCCATCGCCCCCTGCTCGCGGTCCAGTCCGCCGACCGTTGCCGTCACGTCGCTGTAGACCTCGAACACGCCCACCGGCCTGCCGTCGGCGCCGAGGACGGGCACATAGCTGGCCAGCAGGTTGACGCGCCCGCGCTCGCCGTCCATCGCGCTGAACTTGCCGCGTTCGATGAGCTCGCTCGTCACCACGCCCGCCCGCGCACGGACGATCGCGGGATGGGTCGACCGGCTTTCGCCGATCTGGGCCGGGTCGCTGGAGTAGAGCGTGTTGCCGGCCAGGCTGTAGATCTTGACCTTCAGCACGCTCAACCCCTGCGCCAGGCGGCGGATTTCCGCGTCCAGCGCTCTGGTCGCGGGCAGCTGGCGGATCGCCTCGCCCGAAAGCGGACCGGCCGCGTCGAAATGGTCGGCGAAGATCGGCCAGACGGTGTTGCCCAGCACATGGGTCAGCGCGACGTTGCTGTCCTCGCCGAGCCGCGTCAGGCGCTCGACGGCCGCCTGGCGCGTGAGCAGCAGCGTGGCCCCCAGCGCCAGGCTCAGCGCCAGGAAGCTGGTCAGCGAGAAGGAGCGCAGCAGCCTGAACATGGCACGTACAGACTTCCTGTCCGGGTGCCTTGCGAACCGGGCATTTCGCCACGAATCGAATGAAAACTTCGTAAAGCCCGGCGCGCCTGGCCCGCCGCGCGCAGGGCTGCCGCTAAACCTATGATAGGAATGCTAGAACGCCAGTTTCCACTGTCCCTCGGCGGTCTTGCAGAACGGCAGCACGTAGCGCCGCCCGCCGCCGGCGGTGAAGACGTGCTCGACCTCGCCGCAGGCCATGTTTTTCTGCTTGAAGACCTTGAGCAGCGTCGCGCGGCCGGCGTGGCCGCCCCTGGCGTTCTTCCAGCTCTCTTTCGTGCCGGGCTTGTTGGACGCCAGCACTTTCTCGATCGCCTGGTGCATGAGGGCGATGTCCTCGCGATCGAGCGAGGTGGCGTCGCGGCCGAACGGGTTGACGAGCGCCTGCGCGGAAGCGGCGGGGGCGAGCGTTGCCGCCAAGAGAAAGGCAACGGCGGCGACCGGGCGACACTTCATGGGATGCACTCCTGCGAAAGGGCGCGGGTTGTCGCGACCGGCAAGACTGCCCGCGACGCCGGGAGCGTTCCTTGATCTAGGTCAGCCGCGACTCAGTTGCGCCCCGCGGCGAGCGGTTCCGGCCGGTCGAGCGCCCGGCCGTCGCGGGCCACGATCCGGCCCTTGTGGAACACGAGCTTGCGCGGTGGGTGGGCGGCCACCGCCTCGGGCACGCCGGCGGCCGCCACGGTGAAGAAATCCGCCGACGCGCCGGGCTTCAGCCCGTAGTCGCGGATGCCCAGCGCGCCCGCCGCCGCGTCCGACACCAGGTCGAAGGCGATCGCCACCTGGTCGTCGCGGCGGAAATCGGCGCGCCAGCCGATCAGCGACGCGCGCGCCAGCACGTCGCCGGTGCCGTAGGGCGACCAGGTGTCGCGGATGTCGTCGTTGCCGGCGAACACCACCACGCCGGCGGCGCGCAGCAGGACGATCGGCGGCAGGTTCCAGCCGGCCGCGCCATGCGTCACCAGCATCACGCCCGCCTCGGCCATCAGCTGGGCCGCCGCCTTCGCCTTCGATTCGGCGACGTCGCCCAGGCAGAAGCCGTGGCTGATCGTCACCTTGCCGGCGAGCCCCAGCGCCTTCGTCCGCGCGCAGATCTCCTGCACGTTGAACAGGCCCATCTCGCCGGGCTCGTGCAGGTGGATGTCCAGGCCGACGCCGCGGCGTTCGGCGATGGCGAAAATGCCGTCGAGCTGGCCCTTGGGATCGCGGTCGATCTCCAGCGGGTCGATGCCGCCGACCAGCTCCGCGCCCTCGCGCACCGCCTGGTCCAGCAGCTCCAAGGTGCCGGGCCTGCGCATCACGCCGCTCTGCGGGAAAGCCACGATCTGCACCGTGGCGTAGCCGGCGCAGCGCGCGCGCGCCGCCAGCACGCCTTCGAGCTTGGAAAGGCCGCTTTCCAGGTCGATATCGACATGGCTGCGCAGATGCGCCGATCCGTGCGCCGCGCATTGCCGGATCAGGTTGGAAGCGCGCTGTTCGGTCGACAGCGGCAGGCCCGGCAGGATCTTCTTGTCGGTCTCGATGCGGCTCATGCGCGTGGGCCCGGCGGCGTGGCCCATCCAGGGCAGGCCCAGCAGCGTCTTGTCGAGATGCAGGTGCCCGTCGACCAGGCCCGGCAGCACCAGCGCGCCGTCGAGATCGAGCCGCGGGGCGTCGCCCGGCGCCTCGCCGATCGCGGCGATCCGTTCGCCCGCCAGCGCGATGTCCGCACGCCGCCCGTCCGGCAGCAAGGCATTGGTCAGCACGCCGTCGATCGCCGTCATGATGCGCTCCCCCTGCACCGCCAAGGCATTCTACAGCACCGCCCCGCTGGTGCCATGATTGCGGCCCCGAAGCGAACCCGCCGGACGGAGGCAACCATGGCCTGGCGAGCGGTGTTACCCTGCGCGGCGGCGATCCTGTTCCAGGCGACGGGCGCAGGCGCTCAGGAGCCGCGCAGCATCGCGCTGGTGCTCGACGCCTCGGGCAGCATGAACGCCAGGCTTGCCGACGGCCAGACGCGCCTGGCGGCGGCCAAGGCGGCGGTCGAGGCGTTCCTCGCCAGGCTCGATCCGCAGACGCGCATCGCCTACCGCGTCTACGGCCACCAGTCGCCGACCAAGGACCGCAACTGCAAGGACGCCGAGCTGATGGTGGGCTTTGCGCCCGCCGCCCGTCCCCGCCACGGCAACCAGCATCACGATCGCCAAGCCCAAGCCCGGCCGGCTGCAGGTCAGGAACCCCGATGTCGGCGGCCTTGTCGTAACCGAAGCCGAGAGCGGCACGCGGATGGGCGAGATCGGGGGCGTGATCACCGCGCTCGACCTGCCGCCCGGCTTCTACAACGCGGCCTTCGGCCCGGTCTTGTGGAAGAGCGTCGCGGTCAAGCCCGGCGAGACCACGGTGCTCGACCCGGGCGTGATCGAGATCACCGCCGTCGCGCCGGCCGGCCACAAGGTGCTGGACTGGGAGACCGGCGTCGAAGTGGGCGAGATCCGCGGGGTGAAGCGCGCGCTGACCGTACTCCCCTCCACCTTCACCGTGACTTTCGGCAACGCCGAATGGCGCAACATCGAGGTGAAAGCGGGCGAGCGGCGCGAGCTGAATCCGGCGGTGATTCATGTCAGCCCGCCCGAGCCGCGTGGCAACAAGGTGACGGCCGAGGACGGCACGGTGGTGGGCACGTTGCGGTGTGGTCAACACGCTCCCCGTGCCGCCCGGCAAATACACGCTGGAGGCCGGCGGGAAGACCGTGCCGCTCGACCTTGCCGAGGGCCAGCGAATGGAGATCAAGCTGCGCTGACCTTGGCGCGACGTTATAGGGTTGCATGAAATATTCTAGGGGATCCCCCCTTACGGAACGGCGATACACGGGTAGAATCGAACGCCTCGCAACCAACCGCCTTGAGAGGTAGATGACCGATGCGACGGGGCGGGCCGGCCCGGCGACCAGCCGGGCGCAGCGCCGCCCCACGGAAGAACAAGCGGCGCCGCTGCGGCTGGAGCAATTCCCCGCCGGGTGCCGTGCCGATCGGAAGGCGCAAAGCCAGGGCGGGCCGGGCGACGGCTTCGCCGTGCTGCGCCCGGGCAGATACGACGACGAATTGATACTGGACGAGTTGCGACGCGTCGCGGCGCTGGTGGCGGACAATCCATTGACGCTTGCCCGCTTCGACGCGCTGGCGCGCGTGTCCTATTCGCTGGTCCATCAGCGCTTCGGGGGATGGCGCCAGGCGCTCGACCGCGCCGGCCTTGGCCATCGCTACAGCGGCCGCAAGGTGACGGCGAAGCAGCGCGCGGGCCTGGCGCGCCGCATGTCGAACGCGGCATTGCTGGAGGAGCTGCGGCGCCTGGCGCGCCTGAAGCACGATGCGCCGTTGACCGTGCGCGACGTCGACCGCAGCCCGTGCATGTCGCGCAGCGTGCTGGTGCTGCGGTTCGGATCGTGGGCCGCGGCCCTGCAGCGCGCCGGCCTGCGGCAATCGCAGCTCGGCCGGCGCTTCACGGGCCAGCAGTGCTTCGAGAACCTGGCCATGATGTGGGCCCGGCTCGGCCGGCCGCCGACGATCGACGAGATGCGCCGGCGGCCGTCGCGGATCGGACCGCGCGCCTACGTTCAGCGCTTCGGCGGCTGGCGGGCAACCCTCGAAGCGTTCGTGCGGCGCATGCAGGCGGCACGCGGCGATCCGCAGGCGCAGAAGGCCGTGCGGGCGGAATGGGACCCGCCGCGCCGCCGGCGCGACCGGGCGCTTGCCGAGGCGCAGGTCCAGCCCTTGCCTTCGAAGCGCCGCACCCATCCGCCGGCGCCGCGCCGGGGCGAAGACCGGCCGAGCGGCGGCATGCGCTTCAAGGTGTTCCAGCGCGACCGCTTCCGCTGCGTGGCTTGCGGCAACAGCCCGGCGACCGACCCGGCGTGCAAGCTCCATGTCGACCACATCGAGCCGTTCTCGAAAGGCGGCCGGACGACGCTCGACAACCTGCGCACCTTATGCGCGGCGTGCAACTGGAGCCGGGGGGATGGCAGTAGCGACTAGCGCCGCGCGCCTTGGGCGCTCCTCTCTCCAACAGGCAGACGAAGGGTGAGGGTAGGCGCGGGTGGCGGCGCTGAACCGAGGGAGGTAGCGAGAGCCACTTCCGCTGGCCGGCGTTGCGCAGAAATCGATCGCGTCTAGCTGCGACCGCCGCCGTTGCCGCCGCCGGAGCCGCCACCGCCAGCACCGCCGCCGCCACCGCCACCGGAACCGCCGCCGCCGCCACCAGCACCGCCGCCACCGGAACCGCCGCCGCCGCCGCCACCACCGCCGCCGCCGCCACCGCCAGCACCGCCGCCGCCACCGCCACCGCCGCCGCCGCCGTTGCCGTTTCCTCCGTTACTGTTTCCGCCGGCGCTGTTGCCCTGGCCGGCTGCGCTGGCGGATTGGCTCTGGCTCTGGCTCTGGCCCTGATTCTGGTTCTGATTCTGGCCCTTGCTCTGGCCGGCCGTTGCGGCCGCGCTCTTGGAGGAGGCCGGTGCGGCCGCGGGCGCGGCCGGGGCAGCCGGTGCGGCCGGCGCCGCCGGCGTCGGGCCGACGCTCATGGTCGCACCGGGCGCGGCCGAGACGCTGGCCGTCATGCCGGGCGTCACATCGACCGACATGTTGGTCGCGGTCTGGGTCACGCCGACGAGCCCTTTGCTCACCGACACGCTCGCGCCCTGGTTGCTGACCGACACCGTGAAGCCGGTGCCCTTCACCGCGGCCACCAGATAGGTCGTCTCGACCTGGAATCCGCCGCTGCGCCGCGTTTCGACCTCGTAGTGGGCCGAGCCGAAAATCTGTTTGATCCGCGCGACGAAACCCTGGCCCCGCTGCTTGGGCAGGACCACCTTGCTGTTGGGGCGCACCGCGATGATATCGTGATTGTCGGTCAGGACGACCGCGCCGTCCGCGCCGGTCTCGACCTCGGTTTCCCCAAGCAATACATCGCGGGGATTGAGGCTGACCTGCGACAGCCCGGCGGCCTTGCGCACCCGCACGTCCCCTTCGAGACGCACGATCGCCCAGCCGTTCGGCTCGGCACGCGGCTGCAGCGGCGCGCTGACTTGCGCCGGCGCGCCGAACGATCCGATCAGCGTCAATCCGGCGATCGCGAAACCCAGCGCCCATGCAAGCAGCTTGAACCGGCGGCCCATCATCGGGGTTCTCCGTCATCATAGGGTCGCGCCGTTCCTGCACGACGCCTGTTCGGGCAGCCTGCAGAGTTTCCTCCATCACGTCTTAAACATGGATGAAATTCGATGCTTAAGATGCTCTTAATATTTCGTCAGACCTTCTTAATTCCCGACCCTGTACTTTCGCCGATCAAGCCGCGCGTTGCGCAAGGCACCGCGTCGTCGTGCGCAGGGTCGTCGTAAACCATGCGGAAGCACGCAGTCTGGGTGGCGATGTTCCTCGGCCTGGCCACGCTCGCCCTGGCGGGCGGGCTGGAGTGGCTGGAACGCGCGCTGATGGAACTGCGCTTCCGCGCCGCCCAGCGCGATGCGGGCCAGCGCCTGGTCCTGGTCGAGATCGACGAGACTAGCCTGCGCCGGCTCGACACCTGGCCCTGGCCGCGCGCGCGTCACGCCGCGCTGCTCGACCGGCTGATCGCCGCCGGCGCCGAGACCGTCGCCTTCGATATCGACTTCAGCGCGCGCACGCAGCCCGCCGACGACGAGGCCTTCGCCGCCGCGCTCGCCCGCGCGCCCGGCCGCGCCGTGCTGGCGGTGTTCAATCCCAAGGGCAGGGCCGGCGCGCCGGCCCTGCGCGAGACGCGGCCGCTCGCGATGTTCGCGCGCCACGCCGCGCTGGCGTCGGTGACCGTCATTCCCGATTCCGACAGCCGCGTGCGCCGGATCGACACGACCCGGCCGCTCGCCGACGGGCCGCTGCCGGCGATGCCCGTGCTGCTGGGCGCCAGTGGGCGGCCGGTCCCGGCGAGCTTCTACATCGACTACGGAATCCGCGCGGAAACCATCCCCCGCATTTCCTATGCCGACGCGCTGGAAGGAGGCTTCCCGCCCGGCTTCTTCGCCGGTCGCACGGCGCTGGTCGCCGCCACGGCGGTGCAGCTCGGCGACAATCTGTCGACGCCCGTGCACGTGATCGCCTCCGGCGGCGAGGTGATGGCGCTGGCGGCCGAATCCCTGCGCCAGGACCGAGCGCTCGTCCGCACCGGGTCGGTCCCGGCCTTGCTGCTGGCGTTCGCCCTGACGGCCTGGTTCGCCCCGCGCCTGGGCAATTGGCACGTCACCCACAGTTTCGGCGCGGTGACGGTCCTGTCGATCCTGGCGCTGGGCGCCTCGGTTGCGGTGCAGGCCATCGTGCCGGTCTGTCCGGATTCCGCGCCGGCGCTGATCGCGCCGTGGCTGGCGCTCGTCAACGGCCTGATCCAGAGGATCGAGCGCCAGGCACGCGGCCTGTTCCGCCAGCGCCTGCAGATGCAGCAGAACGCGCTGGTCATGCGCGAGATCGTTGCCAACAGCTTCGACGCGCTGATCGTGTTCGACCATGACGGCCGCGTCACCCTGCACAACCGCGCGGCCGGCGCGATGTTCGGCGCAACGGGGGACGAACTGCGCGGGCTGGACGCCAAGGCGCTGGTGCGCGTGTCGACCAACGGGGCCGGCCGGTCGCTTGGTGACCTGCTAGGGGCCGACGACCTGCCGCCCGGCCTGCTGGAGGGCGTCGTCGTCGATCGCGGCGGCAAGGAGATTCCGGTCGAGCTGTCACTGCGCCGCGTGAGCGTCGAGCCGGTCGCCAGCCGCTTCGACCGGGGCGGGGCGCGGCGTGTGTTCCATTTCCTGACGGCGCGCGACATCACCGCGCGGCGCGGCGCCGAAGCGGTACGCGAGCGGGCGCTGAAGGAAGCCATCGCCGCCAACCGCGCCAAGTCGCAGTTCCTGGCGACCGTCAGCCACGAACTGCGCACGCCGCTGAACGCGATCCTCGGCTTCTCGGAAATTCTGAAAGGGCAGATGCTGGGGCCGCTCGGCCACGCCAACTATCTGGAATACGCGCAGGACATCCATGGCAGCGGCCGGCACCTGCTGGAGGTGATCAACGACATTCTGGACGTGACCCGCGTCGAGCTGGGGGAAGTCAAGGTGGAGGCCGTGCCGATCAACCTGGCGGATTGCGTCCAGTCGACCGAGCGCCTCGTCGCCGACCGGGCGGCGCGCAAGCAGCTGGCCTTGCAGCGGCTGATCCCCGCGGACTTGCCGGCGCTGGTGGCCGACCCGCGGCTGGTCAAGCAGATCCTGATCAACCTCCTGTCCAACGCGATCAAGTTCACGCCCGACCGCGGCCGCGTGACCGTCGCCGCAACATGCGGCGCGGATGGCGGCATCACCCTGTCGGTTTGCGACACCGGCATCGGCATTCCCAAGGACGCGATCGCGCGGCTCGGCACGCCGTTCAGCCAGGTGGACCAGTCGCATGCGCGCAGCACCGAGGGTTTGGGGCTGGGCCTGTCGATCGTCGCCGGGCTGATGAAGCTGCACGGCGGCACGTTCGCGGTGGAAAGCGAGTTCGGCGCCGGCACAACCGTCTTCTGCCGCTTCCCGCCGGAGCGCACCGGGGCGCCCAACCGCGCGGCGGCGTGAGGGGAGAAGGCGGCCGGGACCTACGTCGCAGCCAGCGACAAGCGCTGCGCGACCGTCGCGAGCCGAGCGTCGCGCGTCCACAAGCGGGCGGGCGGCGTTAGCGCAACGGCGGCGAGGAGGTGGGCGTCGACATAGCCGATGCCGGATCCCATCAGGCGATGCCGGTCGATGAATTCCATCGTCTCTTTGTCCGTCGCCAGGACGGCCTGTCGCAGATCGGCAAGCGACCGGAGCACCTCGTCCCTGTCGCGCAGATTACCCAGCGCGAGTTCCCCGATCACGAAGGGATGCGTCAGCACGCGGCGGTGGGCCAGGTGATCCGACAGGTCGTAGTCCGCCCGGCGCAGATGATCGACCCATATCGACGTGTCGACCAGGATCATCGGGGGATTATGCCGCCGTCGAAGGACGACGACGCGGGATCGGCTTCAGACCTTTCTGCGTGCCGCCCAGGAGTGCGAGGCGCCGTGCGCTCTCGCGTTCGATCAGCGCTTTCAGGCCCTCGCGGACCACGGCTGATTTCTCCTGCACACCGGACAGCTCCCGCGCGCGTTCGAGCAAGGCATCGTCGATGGCAAGGGTCGTACGCATGGCTGCACCCCAGGCTTCTAGGCATATATTGTGGCATCGAATGATGCCATAATCAATGCGTCCGCGCGGGTCACATCGGCGAAGGAAAAGGCCGGGCCCCGCACGCAGGCGGGCCCGGCCTCGTTCTTGGCCGCGAGAGATGAAGCTTACGGCTTCTTCTGGCCCGGCAGCAGGTTCTGCAGGCCGCCGGGCAGCGCGCCGCCGCCCGCCGGCGCACCGGGCGCCGCGGCCGGGGCCGACTGGCCGCCCGCCGCGGGGGCCGCGCCGGTGCCGCCGCCGAGGCCCGGGATCGAGCCCACGCCCGGCAGGCCGCCGCCCCCGCCCGCGCCGGGCAGGGCGCCGCCGAGGCCCGGCAACGCGCCGCCGGCGCCGCTCACCCCCGGCAGGCCGCCGCCCAGGCCGGGCAGGCCCTTCAAGCGCTTGGTCGGGTCGCCCAGGAACATAGCCCCGAGATCCGGCGCGCAGTTCGGCGCCGACCAGGCGCCCTTGCACGTCACCGGGATGCCTACGCCGCCCGCCTGCTGGCCGCCCTGGCCCTCGCGCGTGGCGACGGCCGCGATGTTGATCGTGTAGTCCATCGTCTTGGGCGGCATCGACACGGTGCCCTCGCCCGTCACCCGCACGAAGGGCGATTTCAGCGCCAGGTCCTTGTTGGAGATGACGCCGTTGGCGATGGTGTAGGTGCCGCTGAGCTCGGCGAAGTCGGTCTTCTCGGACTGGCCGCCGCCGCCGAACAGGTTCTTCAGGCCCCCCAGCATCTTCGACGGGTCGAAGCTGACGCCGCCCTTGCCCACCTCCTCGAGCTGGCGCGCCACGCCGCCCAGATCGATGCCCTTGATCGCGCCGTCGGTGAACTTGAGGAAGCCCTTGCCGTTCAGGGACGAGACGATCTGCTTCTGGCTCTGGCCGCGGCCGGTGGCGTCGAGCTCGGTCGCCAGCTTGCCCGACAGCTTGTCCATGTCGTTGGCGTCCTTGAGGTAAGCCTCAGCGTCCACGTCGCTGAGCTTCTGCTTGATCTCGAAGCTGGCCGGCGTGGCGGCCGCATTCGCGACGACCGTGAGGTCGGCCCCGCCCTTGTAGAGCCCGGGCGCCGGCACGGCCGCGGCGATGGTGGCCTTGGCGTCCTTGACCTGGACATTCAGCGTGGCCTTGCCGGTCCTGATCTTGCGCACCTGGATTTCGCCCGCGCTCAACGCCAGATCGGCGTCGAAGGTCTTCAGGGCCGACAGGTCGATCGGATCGTCGCTCCAGTCCGCGCCGCCCGCGGGCTGGCCGGCGGATTGACCGGCGCCGGCCGCGGGCGCCGGCTTGGCCGGCTGCTCGGGCCCTAGATACGGGTTGAGGTCGAGCTTGGCCACGTCGAGCTTGCCCTTGATCTGCGGCTTGGCCGTGCGGGTGTCGACCGACAGCGCGCCGGTGGCGTCGATCGCGTCCACGTTGATCTTCGCGTCGGTGAAATCGAACTTCTTGTCGGTCATCGCGAGCTTGCCCGCGACCGAGAACCTGCCCATCGTGTTGGGCTTCACGTCGGCCAGCGGCTTGCCGGCCCAGGCCGCGAGGTCCTTGATCGAGGGCGTGACGACCGAGATCGTCCCGTTGGCCGCCGTGGTCTGCTTCATTGTCACGTCGCCATTGAAATCGAGGGTGAGATGCTTGGAGGCGAGCTTCTTGGTGACGGAGGTCTTCTCGCCGTTCAGCAGACCCGACAGCTTGCCGGTATTGAGGGTCAGCTCGACCTTCTCCTTGTTCCAGACCGCCGAGCCGGCGACCGCGAGCGGGCTATCCATATTTGGTAGAGAGACGTTTGCGTTCACTTCGTCAAGATTGTATCTCTCGTTGGTCTGCAGATTGGCGTAGCTGAGCTTGCCGTTGACCAGGCGCACGTCGCCCAGCTTGATCGCGCCGATCGGCGTGCTGCCGCCGCCCGCGGCGGCCGGCTTGCCCGCCTGGGGCGGTCCGCCCAAGACCCAGTTGGGCTTGCCTTGCTTGTCGACCTCGAGGTTGATGACCGGCTCTTTCAGGACGAACGCATCGATCGCCAGGTTCTTCGACAGCAGCGGCATCAACTGCACGCTGACCACCAGGCTCTTCAGCGTGGCCATCTCCTTGGCCTGCCCGCCGGGTGCATTGGCCAGCCGGACGTCGGTGGTCTCCAGCCCGATATTGGGCCATAAGGTCAGCTTGATCGGCCCGTTCAACTTCAGTTCGCGCCCCAGCGCCTCCTTCGCCTTGGCCTCGATCTGGGGCTTATACGAATTCACGTCGATGATGAAGGGTAGCGCGACGATGCCGCCGACGATGATGATCAGAACGGCGAGCACGCCGACCAGCAGCTTTTTCATGGATCCCTCCGCCTTTCTGGCGCGATCCGGCCGGCCGTGTCCCCTCGAGGTCGCCGGTGCGCGCGTCACTCCCCGACAAAACTATAGCACAACGGGCGAGGCCCGATTTCCTTCCCGCATGCCGCGACGGCCGGGGTGACGCGCCGAATCGCCGGGCCGCCGCCGCCCGAGGATTTGCCCCAGCCGATGTGGGCCTGTCCGGCGAAATCGCCAGATGTTGCAGGGGTCTCGCCTGCCGGTTGCATGGCGCATCTTGACCTTCGGCTTGCGCTCGGACACCGTGCGGCCATATTTGGCTGCTAGCCCTTGGGCGGACGGGGAGCGGGGGTTTCCCATCGCCCGTTGTGGTCCATGACGGAATTTCGATGAACCGACGCAGTTTCCTTCGCCGCGCGGGGCTTGCCGCGCTCGTGTCGCTGGCCCTGGCCGCGGGCGCGCCCGGGGCCAAGGCCTCGGCCGACGGCGCGCGCGACTTCATCCAGCAGCTCGGCCGCCAGGCGGTCTCGACGCTCAGCGACCCGCAGCCCACGCGCGAGGCGCTGCAGCGGCTGATCGACACCGGGCTCGACGTCGAGTCGGTCGGGCGCTTCGCGCTGGGCGCCTTCCTGCGCCAGTCCAGCCCCGAGAAGGTCAGGATCTATCTGGGCGTGTTCCGCGACTACGTGCTGATGTCCTATCCCGACCTGCTCGCCAAGCTGAAGCTGCGCGAGATCGAGGTGCTGGCGGTCAAGCCGGTGGACGACCAGACCAGCGCCGTGGCCACGCGCATCGGCCACGGCGAGCGCGACACGGTCGAGGTGGTCTGGGCGGTGCGCGAGGTGCAGCCCGGCCAGTACAAGATCCAGGACGTGCAGGTCTCCGGCCACTCGCTGCGCGCCTTCCAGCGCGCGAAATTCGAGAAGATCCTGCGCGAGCGGTGGATCGACGGCCTCATCAAGGTGATGGAGACCTGGGTCCAGAACGGCCGCGAGGACCCGGTCCTTTAGCCCCGTGCCCGGTCAGGACCGCCGCCGCCGTCCGCCTCTGGGCGGTACGCCGGGGAACAATTCGACTCCGACTCCGATTCCTCCGTCGGGCACCCCCCGCACAACCGCGTAGCCATGACTGCGACCTGCCCGACCTGTCGCCGATTGGGTCCGCTTATTGCCCGTCACACGGCTACCCAGCGCAGCACGACAGCTTCTTCGTATCTTTGTTAAAGGTCTGGGCCGCGAGTTTCAGGCCCTCGACCGTGGTGAGGTAGGGGAAGATCGTCTCGCCCAACTGCTCGACAGTCATGCCGGACTTGATCGCCATCGCCGCGGTTTGGATGCTATCTGCCCCCTCCGGCGCGAGAATGTGCGCGCCGAGCAGTTTGCGCGACTTGGCGTCGGCCACGAGTTTGATGAGTCCGCGCGTGTCGCGGGCGGCAAGCGCGCGCGGGACGCTGTCGAGCGAGAGCACCGACGTTGCGGCCCGATGCCCCGCAGTCTTCGCCTGTGCCTCGGTCAGTCCAACGCTTGCCACTTGCGGATCGGTGAACACGACTTCCGGCATCGTGCTGTTGTCGTAGACAAGGCTGTCACCGTTCAGGGCGTTCCTGGCGGCCAGCTTGGCTCCGTAGGCCGCCATGTACACGAATTGATCTCGACCGGTCACGTCTCCGGCGGCATAAGTTCCCGGTCGCGATGTCCGCAGACGATCATCGACGTCGATCGCTCCGTCCTTCGTTTGCCGGATGCCCGCCTCGGCGAGGCCCAGATGTTCCACGTTCGGGCGGCGGCCCGTGGCGATCAGGATTCGTTCGGCGGCCAGAACCTGCTTTCGACCGTCCTGGCGCACGCAAAGCGCGACGCCCTTGTCCGTCTTCGTGCAGAACTCATAGGCTACGCCGCATTTGAACGTGATGCCTTCCTGTTGGAAGAAGCGCGACAAGGCGTCGCCAACCTCAGGCTCGGCCGCGGGCAGCAGGCGGCTGCGGCAAACGATCGTCACCTTGACGCCGGCACGCGCAAAGACCTGGGCCAGTTCAGCGCCGACGAAGCCACCGCCAACCACCAGCAAACTCTTTGGCAGTGTCTTTAGGTCGAGAGCCGAGGCGCTCGTCAGGTAATCGATCGTCTCGATCCCAGGGATCGGCGGCACGGCTGGCCGCGTGCCCGTAGCGATGATTACCTTCGGCGCCTTGACGAGCGAACCGTCGACCAGAATCCCGCCATCGCCCAGCCGCGCCCTGCCTTGCACATAGGCGATGGTGTTGTACTCGGCCAGCAGGTCGGCATACTTGGCTTGGCGCAGACCCGCTACGAGATCGTCCTTTTGCGCGATGAGAGCGGCCCAGTCGGTCACGCGACCTTCTGCCCGGATACCGGCGAAGCGAGCGGCCGTGCTCGCGTGATGCAGACTATCTGCGGCACGGATAAGCGCTTTGGACGGGACGCAGCCAACATTGACGCACGTCCCTCCGATCGTGCCGTAACCGATGAGCGCGACGCTCGCATTCTGCTCGGCGGCGGCGATGGCGGCCGAGAATCCAGCCGACCCCGCCCCGATCACGGCCAGGTCATAACCCTTGCCGTTGACCTCGCAGCAATCGTGCATTTCAGGCCCTCATGGTTATCTTGCCGGCGAGGCCTGTCTCGCAGCAGGCGGCCGAATTTTCTCGCCGTCCGTAAAGGCCGTAACCGACCAGCCCGATGCAGAGGGCAAGCGCGGGCAGCAGCACATAGTCAATGCAGCCGGTCAGGGCCGACAGTCCGACAGCACCAAGTCCGATCGCGAGAACCGGCGTCGCGCAGCACAGCGCCGCGATGCCGGCACCGACAATGCCGGCTCGGACCAGACTCTGGTCGTTCATTGGGTTTCCGTCGTCGCAGCCGCTGTGAGCTTGGTCGGATAGCCCGCCTTGGTCGCGGCAGCGATCAAGGTATCGACGGTCGTTTTCTGATCATCGAACGTGACGACCGCTAGCTTCTCCTTGAAAGATACGGCGACCTTGGCCACGCCGGGCACCGCGTTCAGTGACTGCTCGACAATGGTGGGACAGGCAGCGCAATACATGTTGCCGACCGCGAGCTTCACGGTTTGCTGCTCGGCAGAAGCCGAAGCCGGGCCCAAAAGGCCGAGGACGATGGCAGCGACCGGGATGAGACGGTTCACGAGGACTCTCCCTGTAATGTTCACGTCAACAGAAGCGGCACCACGAAGTTGAAGGCCAGAACCACCACCACCAGCACCGTTGCGATCCACAGTCCCGATTTTGCTGCCCGGTTCGGCAGCGGCCGCGCGCATGATCCGTCGGCGCAGACCTGCTTCGGCTTCACATAGACGAGGTAGTAACCGTATCCGAGCAAAACCAGCGTGGCGGCTGCGATGTACGGTTGGTAGGGAGCCAGCGCTGTGAAATTGGCGATCCATGCGCCCGAGATACCGACGCTGAGAAGCGCCAGCGGCAGTATGCAGCACGACGAGGCCGCCAGCGCACCCAGGATGCTGCCGGCCGCGATCAATCGCGTGCGCGACTTCCCGGCGCCGGAACCTCCGGCGGCGTTGACAGCAACCTCGGCGTGCGTCGATTGAGTCATGGCGTTCTTCCGGTTCTTGTCTTCGTGGGCGTACTGTACAGCCTGTAGCCACTACGGGTTCAAGGCGGAATTTTCGTAGGAGGATCGCGATTTTGCGAGGCAAGCATTTCCCAATCGGTGTGCTATCTGCTGCGCTTCATCCCCCGGTTCCCCGACACTGGCTGACGCCCGAGGCATTTCGCCTGCTAACGACAAGAAGGCAGGAAGGCGGATTGGTGCGCGCCGACCGGTCTCGACGGCGCCTCCCGCGTGGGAAGATCGTGCGTCGCCAGGACGCTCGGCTGCAGCCGCGTCGCGTGGGCGGCGTTTGGTATTGGCATCATGTCCCGCCGAATTTATGTCCCCCGAGTTCAAAAATAGGAACCGCGCTTCGTCGGCACCCCGCCCGAGCCGCCGGCGATGGAAGGAGCCCGCGTCTCAGCGGCTTAGGGCGAAAAAGGGCGCTGTTCTTGCCTGGGGCGAAAATTCTTTGCAATAATTTATCGAGCTTGTACCTCGACGGGGCGTCAGGTTCTTACCAACTCCGCCACCCAGAGTGGGGCCGGCCATGTCGCGAATACTCGTCGTCGACGATGACCCCCTGGTCCGCGACATCATCGCGATGGCGTTGCGCGACGCCGGGCACGCGGTATTGGAGGCAAACGACGGGCAGCAGGCGCTCGATGCGCTGGGCCGTGGACCCTTTGACCTTGTCGTCACCGATATCCTGATGCCGGAGATCGACGGCATCGGCCTGATCCTGGCGATCCGCAAGCGGTACCCGGACCTGCGCGTGCTGTGCATCTCCGGCGGCGACCGCAGGGGAAACACGGACTACCTGCCGATGGCGGAGAAGCTGGGCGCGCACATGGTCCTGGCGAAGCCGTTCACGCCCAAACAGTTGCTCGCTGCCGTGGAAAGCGTGCCGTGCATGCCGGCGGCACCCAAGGCTGCGACGGAATAGCCGATGAACATCGAGCACCACGCACCTTTGCCGCACGCGGCCGAGACCGCGTCGAGGCCTTCGGCCGGTGCCCCGCGCAGCGGCGATTCCGGCAATGGGTCGGCGGCACAGGTGGAGCGACATTACCGCCTTCGATTTCGTCTGATCTCGGCAGTGAATGCCGATAGGGGAGCCGGGCCCGCGACCGTGGCGGAACCGCAGTGTCCATCCGTTGCTGGCGAGCCCGCCGCGTTACCGACATAGGGGACGGCACGACGCCTCGCAAATCCACCGATCCAAGCACATATTCCGCCGCCCGCTATCTGCGAGGCGTTCGTGTCATTTATGTCGGTGGCGGAGTTCTGCTCGCGGCCTCCGCAGCGCTGCTTTCGGGCTTTCTCTGGTACCTGCGCGCCGAGACGCTGCGATCCGCGCAACGTATCAACGAATCCCTTGTCCTCGTGATCCAGGAACAAACCGCGGAGATATTTGCGAATGCCGGCCGCACGCTGGAGATCGCGGTCGAGCGCCTCGACCTATCGCGAACGGGCCGCGTCGTGGACTCGGACGGATCGCGCGCCGTTTTGCGCTCGTTGCTGACAAGCGCCAGATGGATCGACAGGCTCAGGATGCTGGACGCCGGCGGCTACGTCGCGCTCGACACGGAGGCATACGCCATTGGGGCGAACCGATCGGACCGCGACTATTTCCGGGTCCATGGGGGCGATCCGACCAGCGGCCTCTATGTCGGACATCCGACCTATTCCCCATCGGCTGGAACGTGGTTCCTCACCATCTCCCGTCCGTTTGCGACTAGGGATGGTCGATTTGCCGGCGTCGTCGTCGCTGGCCTGCGCCTGGAGGCGTTCGAAGCGGTTTGGAGCGGCGTCGATGTCGGCGCGGACGGCTTCGTTGCGCTGGTCGACCGCGATGTCACGCTGCTCATGCGCATGCCGCACCGGGAGGAATGGCTTGGCAAGAAATTCCTTCCGCCTTTATCCCGCGAGGAGTCGTGGGGGGCAGGTTCCACGGTCAGCGCGCTGGCGGTGAGCCCTTTCGATGGGAAAAGGCGCCTTGTGTCGAGCCGCATCATCCCGTCCCAACCGAATCTGGCGCTGCGAGTCGGGCGATCGCATGAGGAAATACTGGCGCAGTGGCGGCTGGTCGTTGCCGCGACGACAACGTTATGGGTCGGCGCGATCGCGGTGATCGTTCCGTTGGGCTATCGGATCGTCCGCGACTGGAATCTTCTGGAACGGCAAGTCCAGGATCGCACCCGCGAGATCGCGGAGGTCAATGCCGAGTTGAGCGCCTTCACCTATACGGTCTCGCACGATCTGCGCGCTCCGCTGCGCGCGGTAGAAGGGCTGTCGTAGGCGATCATCGAGGACTATGGCGAGAAGCTGGGCGTCGAGGGCAAAGACCTGGCGAACCGGGCTGCGAACGCTGCCCGGCGCATGGACCGGCTGATCACGGAACTGCTGGCCTACAGCCGGTTGAGCCGCGGCGCGTTGAACCTTTCGCCGATCGATCTCGATGCCGTCGTCAGCGACGTGCTGGCGCAATTGCGGGGCGAACTGGCGGCGGCGAAGGCAGCCGTCGCCGTCCGCTCCCCGCTCGGCCGTGTCACCGGGGATCATGGCGCCCTGTGGCACATCGTCGCCAATCTCGTCGTCAACGCCGCCAAATTCGCGCGCCCGGACGTTGCTCCCGAGATCGTCATCCGCGGCGAGCGGCGCGGGGCAATTTGCAGGCTGTGGGTCGAGGACAACGGGATCGGCATCGCCCGCGAGCACATCCCCCGGCTGTTCAAAGTGTTCGAGCGCCTGCACGGCCAAGAAGCGTACCTCGGCAGCGGCATCGGCCTCGCGACGGTGCTGCGCGCCGCCAAGCGCTTGGGCGGGGACGCCGGCGTCGAGTCGGAACCCGGCTGCGGCAGCCGGTTCTGGGTCGATGTTCCGGCCGCGGAACCGCAGCAGCAGCAAGGAGCGAGCCATGCTTGATCGCTGCATCCTGGTGGTCGATGATAGCGCCGACGACCGGTTCCTGGTCGAGCGGGCGCTGAAGAAGGCCCAGATCGCGAACCCGGTGCGTCTGCTGGATGGAGGCGAGGAAGCGATCGCGTATCTCGAGGGCCGCGGACAATATGCGGACCGGCTGAAGTTTCCTTTGCCGGCCATTGTTTTGCTCGACCTCAAGATGCCGCGCATGTCGGGCTTCGAGGTGCTGCAATGGGTCCGCGCCAGTTCCGACTATCGGCGGCTGCCGGTGGTGGTCATGACCTCTTCGCGCGAGATGCCGGACGTCAACCGGGCCTACGATGTTGGCGCCAATTCGTACCTGGTGAAGCCGCCGTCGTTCGATGCGCTGGTCGAAATGGTCAAATCGCTCCATTTATATTGGTACGTCCACAGCGAACGGCCGGAGATCGGTGACGCCGTCGGAACGCACCCGAAGGAGCCGTCGGAATGACCGCCGCACGGCCCGTGTTGATCGTCGACGACAATCCCGACGACCGGGCGCTGGCCAAACGCGAACTGAAGGCGACGCTGGGCGAGCTGGAAGCGCTGGAACCGCTCGACGCGGTTGCGTTCGCGGCGCTGCTGGCCGGGCTGCCCTGCGATCTCGTGATTACCGACCTCAACGTGCGCTGGACAAGCGGCCTTGACGTGCTGGACCGCGTCAAGAAGCACTGGCCCGGCGTACCGGTGATCCTGTTTACGGGGACGGGCAGCGAAGAAGCCGCCATCAATGCCTTCGCGCGAGGAATCGACGACTATGTGATCAAATCCGGGGGCGGTTACAAGCGTTTGGCCATGGCGGCGGCGACGGCGCTTCGGCGTGCGCGCGACCGGGAGATGCGCGTAGCCGCTGAAAAGAAATACCGCACCATGTTCGACTCGATGCCGATCGCCGTAATGGAAACCTCGGTCGAGGGCTGGATCGTCGCGGCGAACCCGGCCGCGCGACGTATGTTCGGCTTCGGCGAAAGCGAGGACCTGAGCGGCGTCGGCATCGCGGATTGCTATGCCGATCCCGCGGACCGCGCGCTGATCTTCGCCCAGCACATGCGGGCGGGCGGGAAGCCGATGCGGTTCGAGGTGCGAAGGCGGCGGAAGGACGGCAGCGTGTTCTGGGCCGAGCAGCACGTCAGCGTCGATCTGGATGCCGGCGGCCGGCCGACGCTGCTGCACAGCGCGATCGTCGACATCACCGATCGAAAGGAGCGCGAGCGCCAGGAAGCGGCGGCGCGGGCCATCGAGGCCAGCTATCGGTCGCTGGTCGACGAAATTCCCGTCGGCATACTGGAAACCACACCGGACGGGGCCATCCTCACCGCGAATCCGGCGTGGCGCCGGATGTACGGTTTCGAAGCCGGCGAGGACCTGAGCGCGCACAACGTCCGGGAGATCTACGCCGATCCCCGCGTGCGCGACGGGCACCTGACGGAGCTGCGGCGCGCGACCGCGACAATCAGGTTCGAGATTGAAGCGCGCCGTCGGAACGGCACGAGGTTTTGGGCGGAGGTCCACGCCGGTGCGATCTTGGGATCCGACGGCAAACCGCAAAAGTTGCGCGGAGTCCACCTCGATATCACCGAACGGAAGCTGCGCGAACAGCGGGAGGCGGCCGCTCGCGCCGCCGAAGCGAATTATGGGGCGCTGATCGCCGCGTCGTCGGCCCCCATCATCGCTCTGGACAATTCCGGCAGTGTTACGGTGTGGAATCCGGCGGCGGAAAAGCTGTTCGGCTATACTGCGCAGGAGGTGCTCGGCAAACAGCCGCCCACGATCCCGGACGATCAACGCGCCGAATTCGATCGCGGGCTGCGCCGCGTTCTTGCCGGCGAGATGCTCACCGACGTGCAACGCGTCCGCCGCACCAAGGACGGCCGTATGGTCACCGTCTCGGTGCGCGCGGCGCCTATCGTCGGCGCCGATGGATCGCAGATCGGCTCGATCTCCGTCGTGACGGATCTGACGGAGCGGATCCTGTTGGAGAACCAGCTGCGCCAGGCGCAGAAGATGGAGGCCATAGGGCAGTTGACCGGCGGCATCGCGCACGATTTCAACAACCTGCTGACCGTCATCGTAGGCAGCGCCGAGAACTTGACGGAAGCGCTGGCCGACGATCCCAAGCTGAAACGCCTGGCCGAGATGGCGGGCGCAGCTGCCATGCGCGGGGCAGGCCTGACCAAAAGCCTGCTGGCGTTCGCCCGGAAGCAGACGCTGGATCCGAAGCCCACGGACATCAACGAGCTGGTGTCGGGCATGGAGGCATTGCTGCGCCGAACCCTGGGCGATCAGATCGAGGTTAGAACGCGGCTGGGCAAGGAGCTGTGGGCCGCGACGACGGACCGCCCCCAGCTCGAAACGGCGCTTCTCAACCTGGCCTTGAACGCACGCGATGCGATGCCCCGGGGCGGCAAGCTCACGATCGAAACGGCCAATGTCGAGTTGGACGAACGCTATGCCCGGCAGAACGAAGGGGTGGCGGCCGGCGCCTATGTCATGATCGCGGTCGGCGACACCGGCACGGGGATGACGCCGGAAGTGATGGCGAAGGCGTTCGACCCGTTCTTCACCACCAAGGAACCCGGCAAGGGCACGGGCCTCGGCCTCAGCATGGTCTACGGCTTCGTCAGGCAGTCGAACGGCCATGCAAAAATCTACTCGGAGCTAGGGCATGGCACGACGGTAAAGCTCTACCTGCCGCGCGCGGTCGCGGCCGACGAGCCCGACGCCGCCGGGAGCGGCCCGACGGCGATACAAGGAGGCGACGAGACTGTCCTGGTGGTCGAGGACGACGAGCTGGTGCGTGCCCATGTCGAAAGCTTGCTCAAGAGCCTGGGTTATGACGTGCTTGCGGCCGGCAGCGGCCCCGAGGCGCTGCAGGTGCTGCGTCAGGACCGGAAGATCGATCTGCTGTTTACCGATTTGGTGATGCCCGGCGGCATGAACGGTCCGCAACTGGCGAAGGAAGCGCGACGCCTGCGCCCGACACTGAAGATCCTGTACACATCCGGACACGCCGCCGGCACGCCTGCCCAGGAGACGGCACCGGCCCCCGGCATCGACCTGTTGAGCAAGCCATACCAACGCCGCGAGCTGGCTGCGAGGCTGCGCCGGGTGCTGGAAGCCAGATCGACTGACTCGTGAGCCGTGTGCGGGGGAGGCCAGTCCGGGCCGTCGAGACCGGCCGCGGAAGACCGGTACGTCTACGAGGTGATGTCCGCGGCATGTGCCGGCGCATGGAGCAACGACGCGGCCACCATCCGTCACAGGCAGCAGGTCCTGAAGGACTGCCTGGCGAATCCGAAGTTCGTTCGAGAGCTTCACGTCATGGCGGGCGAACCGTTCGGCCGCGACCAGGGCTGGAGATTCGGCCTGTACGGCCACAATGCGGCTTCGCAGGTCTGCAGCGGCGTGCATACGCTGGAGGCTTGCCTCGAGCTTCTGCGGAAAATCCGCGAGACATGCGCGGCGAATGCAGGACGCTTCTCGTCGCCGGGCTTCACAAACTTCTTCGCGACGCTCCAACGGAACATCGACGACGCATACCTGGCGGCAGCCCGCAGCGACCTGGAAATTCTTACCTTCCGCGAGGGCTCGCTGTTGAACGCGAAGCTCGGCGATGGCGGCAAGGGCGTCGCCGCCAAGCTGCGCAGGCCCCAACCGCGCGACTTGAGCTGGATGCATCGGATTCTCGCGCGTAGCGGGCGAAGCTCTACGCTGCAATTGCATCCGCGCGACGATGCGGGCGCCCAGGCCTTCGGTGAACTCCAGGACCGGGGCCTGACCCTGATCTCCGACGCCGTGTACCGATCGGCGGAGCATGTCTTCGACTTTCTCAAGGCGCTGCGCGCCGAAACCGCGTTCTACGTCGGGTGCCTCAATCTCAAGGAGCGGCTTGATCGGATCGGCGAGACGATCTGCTTCCCTGAAGCGCAGCAGCAGCCCGGCCGTTTCCGCTGCCGAAATCTCCGCGACGTCTGCCTTTCGCTGACCCTAGGTCATGCGGCGGCCGGCAACGATGTCGATGCCAACGGCAAGCCGCTGCTCATCATCACCGGCGCCAATCGCGGCGGCAAGTCCACCTTTCTCCGCAGCGTCGGTCTGGCGGCGCTTATGCTGCAATGCGGAATGTTCGTGACGGCCGACAGTTTCAGCGCGTCGCTTCATACCGGCCTCTTCACGCACCTCAAGCGAGAGGAGGACCGTGACATGTGCAGCGGCAAGTTCGACGAGGAGCTCGTTCGAATGAGCGCGATTGCCGATCAAATACGGCAGCGCGCACTGATTCTGTTCAACGAGTCCTTCGCCGCCACCCACGAGAAGGAAGGCGCCGAGATCGCCCGGCAGATCGTCACCGCGCTGCTGGACAGCGGCGTCGACGTGCTCTTCGTCTCTCACATGTACGAGTTCGCGCGCTCGTTCTTCGACGATGATCGCGTCCTGTTCCTGCGCGCGGATCGCGGCGATGGCGACAGGCGAAGTTTTCGGCTGCGGGCCGCGAAGCCCCTGCCTACGAGCTTTGGCGCGGATCTATACGATCGGATTCTCGGTTCGAGCGCAACGACACCGAAAGCCGCACGCGCCGGCTTGCCGGCGACAGGCTGATTCCCGCGGATTCGTCACGCTGGGCAACCGCCGCCGATTGGAGCAAAAGCGGCGCGCGCAAAGCATCCGGCCGACGCGACGGTTCTGCGCCAGCGCATTGGCCTTGACCGTTCGAGCCGACTCCGGACGGTGAAAACGCCACACCTGTCGCTTGGCTTGTTGTTGGCGATCGACAGCGTCGACGGCGAGACGCGGATCGACGGCCTCATCAAGATGATGGAAACCCGGGTCCAGAACGGCCGCGAGGACCCGGTCCTGTAGCGCCCATCGCCATCGCGTAGATCGCCGGGATCACCGCCAGGGTCAGCACGGTCGACGACACCATGCCGCCCACCATCGGAACGGCGATGCGCTGCATCACCTCCGAGCCGGTACCCGACGACCACAGGATCGGCAGGAGGCCGGCCATGATCGCGGTGACGGTCATCATCTTCGGCCGCACCCGCTCGACCGCCCCCGCCATGATCGCCCGGTCTAGATCGTCGTGCGTGAAATCGCGGCCTTCCGCCGCGCAGCGCCGCCGCGCCTCGCCGAGCGCGTGGTCGAGATAGATCAGCATGACGACGCCGGTCTCGGCGGCGACGCCGGCCAGCGCGATGAAGCCCACCGCCGACGCCACGCTCAAGTTGAAGCCCATCCAGTCCATCAGCCACAGCCCGCCCACCAGCGCGAAGGGCAGCGACAGCATGACGATCAGCGTCTCGGTGATCCGGCGGAAGTTGAGGTAGAGCAGCAGGAAGATCACCAGCAGCGTGGCCGGCACCACGACGGCCAGCCGCTTCTCGGCGCGTTCCAGATATTCGTACTGGCCGCTCCAGTTCGCATAGTATCCCGGCGGGAATTCGACCGCGGCGGCCACCGCCTTGCGCGCGTCGGCGACATAGCCGCCCAGGTCGCGATCGCGCACGTCGACGAATACGTAGACCGCGAGCTGGCCGTCCTCGGTGCGGATCGTGGTGGGGCCTTGCGTGCGCGCGACGCTCGCCACCTCGCCCAAGGGGATTGCGCCGCCGCGTGGCAGCGACACCAGCACCTCGGCCGCGATCGCCTCGGGATCCGACCGCACGTCGCGCGGATAGCGCAGGACCACCCCGTAGCGTTCGCGTCCCTCCACGGTCGTAGTGACGACCTCGGCCCCCAGCGCCGAGCCGATCGTGCGCTGTACCGCCTCCATGGTCAGGCCGTAGCGCGCGATGCGCGCGCGGTCCGGCACGATCTCGAGGAAATAGCCGCTGTTGACGCGCTCGGCATAGGCGCTGGCCGTGCCGGGCACCGTGCGCAGGGCCGCCTCGACCGCGCGCGACAGGCGCTCCAGCTCGGCCAGGTCCTTGCCGAAAATCTTCACGCCCACCGGCGTGCGGATGCCGGTGGACAGCATGTCGATCCGCGCCTTGATCGGCATGGTCCAGGCGTTGCTGACGCCCGGCATCTGCAGGGCGGCGTCCATCTCGGCGATCAGGCCGTCGAGGGTGAGCCCGGGACGCCATTGCTCCTTGGGCCGCAGGTTGATGACGGTCTCGAACATCTCGATCGGCGCGGGATCGGTCGCGGTCTCGGCGCGGCCGGCCTTGCCCCAGACCGATTCGACCTCGGGAAAGCTCTTGATGATCTTGTTCTGGGTCTGCAGCAGCTCGGCCGACTTGGTGACCGACAGGCCGGGCAGGGTCGTCGGCATGAACAGCAAGGTGCCTTCGTTCAGGTTCGGCATGAATTCGGTTCCCAGGCGCCTGGCCGGGATCACGCTGGCGGCCAGGGCGACCAGCGCCACAAGGACGGTCAGCCAGCGTGCGCGCAGCACGCCCGCGATGACCGGACGGTAGAGCCAGATCAACAGCCGGTTGACCGGATTCTTCGCCTCGGGCGCGATGCGCCCGCGCACGAACAGCACCATCAGCGCAGGGACCAAGGTGATCGACAGCAGGGCGGCCGCCGCCATGGCGAGGGTCTTGGTATAGGCCAGCGGCTTGAACAGCCGGCCCTCCTGGGCCTCCAGCGCGAAGATCGGCAGGAACGACACGGTGATGACGAGCAGGCTGAAGAACAGCGCCGGACCCACCTCCTGCGCCGCGCGGACGATCACCTCGGTCCGCGACGCCGATGGCCCGGCGTGCTCGAGCCGCTTGTGCGCGTTCTCCACCATCACGATCGCCGCGTCGATCATCGCGCCGATGGCGATCGCGATGCCACCCAGGCTCATGATGTTCGATCCGATGCCCAGTGCGTGCATGGCGGCGTAGGCGACCAGGATGCCGATCGGCAGGGTCAGGATCGCGACCAGCGCGCTGCGCGCGTGCAAAAGGAAAATGAAGCACACGGCGGCGACGACCAGGCTTTCCTCGGCGAGCGTGCGGAACAGGGTTGCCACCGCGCGCCGGATCAGGTCGGACCGGTCATAGACCGTGGCCACCTCGACGCCCGGGGGCAGGCTGGGCGCCAGGTCCGCGAGCTTGCGCTTCACGGCGTCGATCACGTCCGTCGCGTTCGCGCCGACCCGCTGCAGCGCGATGCCGCTGGCGACCTCGCCCTCGCCGTTCATCTCGGCGATGCCCCGCCGCTCGTCCGGCACCAGTTCGACGCGCGCGACGTCCTCGACGTAAACGGGCGTGCCGCCTTCCGCCTTGACCATCACGCGCGCGATGTCGTCGACGCCCTGGAAATAGCCCCTGCCCCGGATCATGAACTCGGTCTCGGACAGCTCGACGGTGCGCCCGCCCACGTCCATGTTGCTGGCCCGGACCGCCTCGCGGATCTGGTCGAACGTGACGCCCAGCGCGCGCATGCGGTGCGGGTCGACGACGATCGCGTACTGCTTGACGAAGCCGCCGACGCTCGCGACTTCGGCGACGCCCTCGGCCTTGGCGACGGCGAAACGGACGTGCCAGTCCAAAAGGCCGCGCAACTCGCCCAGGTCGTGGTTGGCGCTGCTGAGCGCGTACTGAAAGACCCAGCCCACGCCGGTCGCGTCGGGACCCAGGTTCGGCACGATGCCGCGCGGCAGGCGCTGCTGCGCCGTGTTGAGGTACTCCAGTACCCGGCTGCGCGCCCAGTAGACGTCGGTGCCGTCCTCGAAGATCACGTAGACGAACGACACGCCGAAGAACGAGAATCCGCGCACCACGCGCGAGCGCGGGACGCTGAGCATGGCCGCGGTCAGCGGGAAGGTCACCTGGTCCTCGACCACCTGCGGCGCCTGACCCGGATATTCGGTGAAGACGATCACCTGCGTGTCCGACAGGTCGGGGATCGCGTCGATCGGCACGCGGGTAGCGGCATAGACCCCGACCAGCGTGGCGAACGCCGCGCCGATCAGGACCAGGGCGACGTTGGCCGCCGACCAGCGGATGACGGCGGCGATCATTTCGGTTCGGACGGCGCGGTCAAGGTCGCGAGCGCCGCGCGCAGGTTGCTTTCCGCATCGATCAGGAAATTGCCGCGAACCACGACGCTTTCGCCCTCCGCGATGCCCTCGCGGATCTCGACATAGCCGCCGCCGCGTTCGCCCAGCGTCACCGCGCGCGACTCGAACATGCCTTCGCCGCGCGCGACCATGACGACGCGGCGCAGGCCGCTGTCGATGACGGCGGAATCGGGAACGGCAAGCACCGGCCCGTTCGTCGCCGTCGCCTCGATCGTCGCGTCGGCGAAGGCGCCCAGCCTGATGGCGCGATCGGGATTCGCGAGCTGGATGCGCACGCGGCCGGTTCGCGTGGCCATGTTGATGTCCGGATAAACGAACTCGACCCGACCCGTTGCGTGCGCGTTGGTCTGTGAACGGAAATTCAGCGTGGCGCGCTGGCCGGGCTTGACCAAGCCGAGGTCGCGTTCCGCCAACTCAGCCATCAGCCACACCGTCGACAGATCGGCCAGCCGATAGAGCGGGTCGCCCGCCTGGAAGCGCATGCCCACCATGGCCGGCTTCTCGATCACGGTTCCACCGACCGGCGCCACCCACGGGAACGAGCGCTGCGGTTCGCCGGTGCGCTTGACCTGGTCGATCGCGCCCTGCGGGAAATCGAACAGGCGGAGATTGCGTTCGGCAGCCTCGACGCTGATGCGTTGGCCGTCCGAGGCGGTGGCGCCGCGCATCGCCAGGATCAGGTCGACCTGCTTGCGCAGCAGTTCCGGGCTTTCGGCCCAAACGCGCATCAACAGGTCGCCCGCGCGCACCTCGGCGCCGGTCACCGGCACCGCCAGCGACTCGATGAAGCCTGGGAATTTGACGGTGACGACCGCAAGCGTGCGCTCGTTCGGCACCACGGTGCCGGTGCCCCTTATGTCGCGGCGCAGCTGACGTCGCGCCGCCGGCTCGGTGCGTACGCCCGCGCGCTGGACCTTGTCCAGGCTCACGCGGACCGCGTTGGCCGGGCCGGATGCGTCTTCCTCGAAGACGGGGATGTAGTCCATTCCCATCGAGTCCTTCTTGGGCACCGGCGATTTGTCCGGCAGGCCCATCGGGTTGCGGTAGTAGAGCGGTTTCTTCTCGCCGCCCGCCGCGTGGGCTTCGGCTGCGGGACGCGCAGCCGCGACGCCATCGACCCGCCACGCCGACAGCACGCGCGACGGCTCTACGGTCCGACCGATCCAGATTCCCAGCAGCACCAGGGCGCCGGCCATTGCAAGGCCCGCGGCGGTGCGAATTGCGTTCTTCATCCTGCTACCCTCCGCCGGCATCGCGCCGGCGATCTGCGTATGCGCAAGGCGGCAGACCCGCCGCGCGGGGGCGGCGGGCCGGTCAGAGCGGAGGGTCAGACGTTGGGAGGACGGATCGCCGGATCGGGAATGAACGGCGTCAGCCGCGCCGGAGCGGCGGGCTGATAGGCGACGAAGCGTACGATCCGCGTCGCCGCCGCGCGCGGCATGTCTGGAACGGCGTAGGGCGCGGTGAAGCACATGGCGGGTGGGCATCCGCTGTCGCAGCCCGAGGGGCAATCGTCGACGCCGGCCGAATTGATGACGCAATTGCTGCCGGCCGCCGCGAGCGGCGACGGAATCATGCCGCCCGCGACCGCGTAGAAGCCGATCAGCACAAGGACAAGGATGCGACAGCAGCGGATCATTCACGACCTCTCGCCGCGCGGGACCCGCTCCCACGGGAAAGACGTTGCCAGATAGACTCTCCAGCCGCTGGAAGGTCAAGAGCCGAGGAGACGGCGGGCGATTCCGCGACTTCCGGCGTGGCAAGAGGGATGCGACGCCTATTTCGTCCTCGGCGCCAGGCCGACCTGGTTGAAGGTCCGCGGACTTGAGCACGCCCGGGCCGCATCGGCTATCGGTCGCGGCCTGCCACTGCGGGCCGGGCGGGTTCTTGGCGGCGGGAAACGACGGGCCGGCCAGATACGATTCGACCTTGGCCGACCCTGTCTATCGGGTGGCGACGCCCGTTCGCCGGCAGCGGCCGGCGCAAGCCGGCATCAAACGGCTTTGCGGACCCGGTGCGGCTGGCAGGTGCATTCGACGGGCAGCCGAACAACGGCCTCGGTGCCCTCTCCAAGAGTGCTCCGTATCGCGAACCGGCCGCCATGCAGCTCGACGATCTTCTTGACGATGGAAAGACCGAGACCGGTCCCTTCAAACCGGCGCGTGGCCGATGTGTCGGCCTGGAAGAAAGGCTCGCCGACGCGCGCGATGTCTTCAGTTCGCATCCCGATTCCGGTATCGCACACAACAAGATCGACGCCGCCGCCTTCCGCTGCATGCGCCCGGACGGTGACGTTTCCGTCGCGCTTGGCAAACTTGATCCCGTTCGAGAGAAGATTCAGAAGCGCCTGCATGAGCAGACGTGGATCGACAAGGAGTTCCGGCAGATCGGCTGCAATCTCCGTCCGGATCGAAATGCCGGCCTCGTTTGCCTTCAAGCGCACCATCCGCACGCCCGACTCGACGAGGGCCGCGGCGGCAATCGGTTCGCGCAACGGTTCGGTCTTTCCGAGTTCCATGCGCGAGAAATCGAGGATATCGTTGATGATAGTAAGCAGATGGCGTCCGCTCTCGTGGATATCCCTGGCATAGGCACGCTGTTTGGCTTCATCCAGCGCGAGATGGCGCGGCTCCATCAACAGCTCCGAAAAGCCGATGATGGCGTTGAGCGGGGTGCGCAGCTCATGGCTCATATTGGCGATGAAGTGGGACTTCGCCTCGAGAGCGGATTCCGCGGCGACCCGCGCGTGGACCAGTTCTTGGCGCGCCGTCTTCCGTTGCGTGATATCTCGCAGCAGCACCGCAAAAAAAACGCCGTTGGGCGTCGTCAGCCTGGAGATCGAGGCCTCCGCCGGAAACTCCTGTCCGTTCTTGCGCAATCCGGCTATCTCGGGACGCTGGTCCATCATACGGCCGGCAACGGACGAATGGGCAAACCCGCGCACATGGCGGCGATGCGCCTCACGAAACCGCGCGGGCAGCAGGCATTCGACCGGCTTTCCGACGACTTCGGCCGCGGCGTAGCCGAAGATGGATTCTGCGCCGGCATTGAACAGGGTGATGCGCCTCCTGTAGTCCGTGAGGATCACTGCCTCCGGACAGGCCTTCAGGAACGTCGCGAGCATTGCTTCGAGCTGACGCAGTCTGTCGTCGGCGATTTTGCGCTCGGTGATGTCCTGAACCGTGCCACGCGACAAGAGCGGTTTCCCGTCCGCGTCGAATTCCGTCTCGCAGCGTTCCTGCACCCATTTGATCCGACCGTCCGGCATGCGCAGGCGATGAACGATTTCGTAAGGCATCCTGTTGACCAGGGATGCCCGATAGGAACGGTCCACGGCATCCCGGTCGTCGGGATGAACCGCCTGGAGAAACGCTTCGTAGGTGGCGCCAAACGCGCGCGCATCGATCTCGAAGATGCGGAAGATTTCGTCCGACCAAACGAGACGTCCGCAGGTCAGGTCGAGCTCCCATGATCCCAGCTTCGCAATTCTCTGCGACTCGTTGAGCCGGCGCGACACGTCGCGCAGTTCCGCTTCGACGCGCACCTGGGAGGTGATATCGCGCGCCACCGCCAGCACCGCATCGATATGCCCGGTCCGCTGTGGCTGGTACAGCGGACTGAACCACTGATCGATCCAGCGGCGGGTTGCCGCAAGACCAACGACTTCGAATGTCAAGTGGGACGGCTTGCCGTCGAAGGCCGCATCGACCGCCGCCGTGAATTGGTCATGATAGGCTTGATCGACAAATTCGAGCATGGAGCGTCCGCGGACGGCATCGAGCCGGTCCGCGTCGATCGCTTCAAGCGCCGGGCAATTCGCGTCCGCGATTCGGCAGGCGCGATCGAGCGTCCAGATGCACTCGCGCGTGGCCTCGCGGAACGCTTGATTGCCCTCTACGCTCGATCGGCCATCTGCGGTGCGAACGCTCGCATCGGCGCCCATGGCGGTTCAGTCCCTCCCTGGTCGCGGTCTGTCATCCACAGAACAAGTCGCCCGCCAGCCTCAGCCAATTGGGTTAATCTGCTGTAAAAGTCATGACCTGCCATCGCCCGCCTATGGAAATATGGGCCTGACGAAGGATATACGTCTTTGGGGGCGCGTGCCCCTCGAGGCCGAAAGCCGACGCCACAACGCGCACGCCGCCCGCGGTGCCGGGGAAGTGCGGAGCGTTGGGATCGGCCGCGATTCCGCGCATGCCGAGATCGTTCAGCGAGCCGAGCGCCCGCAAAGAGCCGAGATCGCCGGCAGGTTCGTCCGCGCGCGGCCGGCGACGAGCGAAAGCGCAGCGAGCGAAAGCGCGAGTGTCGCAACCAACCCTGCCGAGCCGATCATGGTCGCCTCCCCGGCTGTGGTCGGCCGGTGCCCTCGGCCGGCCAGGGCAATCAGGCGGCATCCGGCAACGCTGGTCTTGCGGGCTCGATGCCGCGGTCGCGAGGGGCACGGGGTAGGTTCTTGCCGGGCCATGGACCGGGCGAGGCTCGGCGGGCCGATCCGCGCGATGGCGCGACACGCCGATGACCAAACGCGCCGGGGACCGGCCGAGCTTCCGCTCGTGCGCTTCAACGATTTCGACAGGCCCGACATGGCCGCCCGGAACATACTTTCGTTATACGGCCCTAAGACTTTCCGCCTAGCCGACGATACCTAATATAGCTAACGCCGTTATGCCGCGCTTAACCGCTATCGGCGCATTTCTTCGCGCATTGGCGGCAACGTTCCGCCGCCCCGCCGCGAGCATGGCCGGGGATCAAGCAACCCAGCGATAGTCAGAGAAAGGCATGAGGCCATGTCCAAGTCTTCCGTCCAGCCCACCGGCCAGGAGCGCGGCTTCGAGAAGGACGAGATCATCGTCAGCAAAACCGACGCCAAGGGGCGACTGCAATACGTGAACGATGTGTTCTGCCGCGTCGGCCTTTACAGCGAAAGCGAGCTGATCGGCCAGCCGCATAGCATCGTGCGCCATCCCGACATGCCGCGCTGCGTGTTCAAGCTCTTGTGGGACACGATCCAGGACCGCAGGGAGATCTTTGCTTACGTGAAGAACATGGCGAAGAACGGCGATCACTACTGGGTTCTGGCGCACGTAACGCCCAGTTTCGACGCGCGCGGCGAGATCGTCGGCTACCACTCCAACCGCCGCGTCCCCGACCGTTCGGCGATCGCCACGATGGAGCCGATCTATCGCCGGCTCTTGGACGAGGAGAACCGGCACGCCGACCGCAAGCAGGGCATGCTGGCCGCGCACCGGATGCTGGGCGAGATGCTGAGCGAGCGGAACACCGACTACGAGCGGTTCATCTTCGGCACGATCGAGCAGGCGGCCTGAACTCGCCGCGCTCGCGAATCGCCAACCGCGCATTTCAGGGGAACGAGACATGTTCAACGGCAAAACCGGCCGGGCGAAGCTGGCCGAACTCGAAGGCAAGCTGGCCCAATACGCGAAAGTGTTCGCCGACTCGCTAGAGGCCTGCAAGGAGGCCGCGCGCGGCAACCTGCAGGCGCGCATCGTCGCGACCGAGGGATTCGGCGAATTGGCCGCGCTGCCGGTCGCCATCAACAAGGCGCTCGACCTGGCCGATGCCTATGTGCGCGAGTCGGGCGCCTCGCTCGAAAGCGCCAGCCAGGGCAAGTTCCACCGTGCCTTCCTGACCCGCGGCATGCTGGGCGACTACCGGCGCGGGGCGCAGACGATCAATGCGGCGCGCGAATCGATGGAGAAGCGCACGCGCGAGGCGGCGGAAGCCGAGGAGACCCGGCGCCGGATGGAGGCCGCCGAGAAGGAACGGGCGGAGGCCGAGGCCAAGGCGCGCGAGGAGCGCGTCAACAGGATTGCGGGGCTGATCAAGGGATTCGAGACCGAGGTCGAGCGCGCGACCGGCACGCTGGGCGCGGCGGTGCGCGAGCTGCGCGGCACCGCGACGTCGATGGCGAGCACGGCGGACGCGACCTCCGCGGAGGCCACTGCCGTCGCCGCCGCCGCCGAGCAGGCGACCACCAACGTGCAGACCGTCGCCTCCGCGGCCGAGGAACTGTCGAGCTCGGTGCGCGAGATCGGGCGCCAAGTCACCCAGTCGAGCCAGGTCGCCCGCGGCGCGGTGGAGAGCGCGGCCAAGTCCGATCAGGTGGTGCGCGATCTGGCGCAATCCGCCCAGAAGATCGGCGAGGTGGTGAAACTGATCAACGACATCGCCTCGCAGACCAACCTCTTGGCGCTGAACGCCACGATCGAGGCGGCGCGCGCCGGCGAGGCAGGCAAGGGCTTCGCGGTGGTGGCCTCGGAGGTCAAGCAGCTCGCCAACCAGACGGCGAAGGCGACGGGCGAGATCGCCGCGCAGATCACCCAGATCCAGCAGGCGACCGACGGCGTCGTCGCGTCGATCGAGGGGATCACGCGCACGATCAACGAGATCAGCGCGATCGCGGCGTCGATTTCCTCGGCGGTCGAAGAGCAAGGTGCGGCGACCGGCGAGATCGCGCGCAACGTGCAGGAGGCAGCGGCCGGCACGCGCGAGGTTTCGGACAAGATCGGGCGCGTGTCGCAGGCCGCCGGCGAGACGGGCTCGGCGGCGAACCAGTTGCAGTCCTCGGCCGGCAACCTGGAGCGGGTCTCCGAACGGCTGAATCAGCAGATCGGGGCGTTCCTCGCGGCCGTGCGCGCGGCATAGCCGCGGTGCGCCTCAGCGCTCGGTGCCGGGATGCCGGGCATGGGCAACCAGGGCCAGCATGGTGCGGTTGGTCGCCTTGAGCGCGCGCATGAGGGAGAAAACGTGAAGCTTCGCCGTGCCTTCGGTGATGCCGAGGTCGCGCGCGATCTGCTTGTTCGACCGGCCCTGGGCGATGAGGTCCAGCACCTGGCGCTGGCGGCGCGTGAGGCGGGCGAACGCGTCGGCCGCCGCGTCGCTCGAGGGATCGTCCGGCCCGGCCCGGGGCAGAAGGCCGGTCTACGGTTGGTATTCCTGCGGCGCCGCGAACGGCGACATCTCGAACCGCTCGATATCGCGCTTCGAGCTTTCGATCCAGGCGATCCGCTCGGTCAGATCAATGCCGGTCACCAGCAGGGCCGGCGCGCCCTGGAAGTGGATCCGGCGGCGGAAAACCTCGATCCAGCGCCGCTCGCCTTTGCCGGTGACGATCGGCACGACCCCATGGGGTTCGACGGGCTGGCCCTCGATCCAGCCGCGTACGCGCGCGCTCAGCGTCAGCCTGACCGCGGGGTCCAGCACGTCCCAGCAGCAGATCTGCCGCAGTTCGGCGAGGCCGCGGCCCAGCAGCGTGGTCGCGGCTTCGTTCAGAAGCGCAAAGTGTTCGGACTGAAGCACGACGGTCGCCACGGGAAGCTGCTCGATGAGCTCGCGTGCGCTCCAGTCGGCCCCGATGCCGAGGGTGTTGAAGGGATCAGCCGCCTCGGCGCCGCGCCGGGGAAGGACGAGCGGCCGGATCGTCAACAGCCCGACAACCGCATCGCGCAGGTGGTCGACCGTGGCGTCGGCCGGCAGTCGCGCATCGACCATGCGGTCGATGTCCGCCATGGCGCGCTCGGGAATGCCCGCCGGCACCAGCGCCAGCAGGCGGGCCCCGGGATGCGCGCGCCGGACTGCCGCAAGATCGGTTCCGGCGGTCGCGTCGCCCGGCGCCAGGCGCAGGACCAGGACATGCGGCTGGTGCGCGGGCGTCGCCGGGCTCGCCCGGAAGCCGTGCGGTTCGTATTCCGCCACCCTGCAGCCGGGCAGGACGAGCTGCATCGCGCGGTCGAGATCGTGGGCGAGGCTCGAGTCGATCCCGAGCGTTGCGACCAGGCGCACCGCATTCTCGGATCGGCCGCCCAGGCGGCCCGGATCGGGGGGGCAGAGCTTCACGCCGATCGGGTCAACGGGCAGCGGCGACATGACGGCATGGGCAAGCGTCCATCGCGTTCGTCCGTCCGGGCGGTCCTGGACCGCCGGCGCGCCGGCGACGTCGAGCCGGATCCGCGCCGAAGTACAGCCGAAAACCACATGATCGCTACGGATTTGGGCACAACCCGACGCATTGTCAAGAAGATTGCGCCAAATTTCGACGTAGCTAACGAAAGTTATAGCGCACGCTCTCACGTTGGTTGAATGAAAGGAAAAAGAGAATGTTGAGTATTTGCTGCCATCTGGGAGTTTATTACGGGAACCGATCATTACTTCAAATGAACCGTATTTTACCGGGTGCCTACAGAACCGGGAAAGCGGCTCGACCTGCTCGCGTTGAGTGCATCGCACGGCCAGGCCCCTCTTGGCCGTCGCGCAGCGACCGCACGGGGTTGCGGCGATGACGCGCGGCCGACGGCAGCCTGCAGGCATCCGATCGGCCATCGACGACGCGGGCGATCTTTCGGCGCGGGACCTCAGGGCCGGCCGCGACGCGGCGATCGCCAATCTCGACCGCACCATCGACTCGCTCATCGCGGCGCTGCGGACACCGGCCCTGGCGACACCGTGCGCGGCCGCGCTGAACGACCTGCTCAAGGACGCGATCGTCGTGCGCGCGGAAATCCGCCACCTTCAGGTCGACTGGCAGACCGTCGCCTCCGACATGGCCGACCTCAAGGACAAGATGCTGGCGCTGAACAGCCGCCTCGCCATGATTTTGCACGGCGGGCAATAGCGCGCCGGCCGGCGGCGCAGAGATGCTGCCGCGAGCGACTTTCCCGCCTTCACATCCGCGTGCGCTGCAGCCCACGCCCGAGCGGACGCTATCCGGCGGCCAGAGCGGCGTACTAGGATGACGCTTGCAACGATATCGCCTCGGCGCGACTTGCGTGTCCTGAGGGCCTGTCCGCGCCGCGCCGATGCGATCTGCCGGGGAGGGCAGCGCGCATGGCCAAGCTGAACGTGAACGGCAAGCCGGTCGACGTGCAGGTCGATCCCGACACGCCGCTCTTATGGGTGATCCGCGAGCAGGTCGGGCTGACCGGCACGAAATTCGGCTGCGGCGTCGCGCAGTGCGGCGCGTGCTCGGTGCACCTGAACGGCGAGGTGGCGCGGTCCTGCGCGATCCCCGTCGGCACGCTGAAGCCCACCGACAGGATTGTCACCATCGAGGGCCTGTCGCGCGACGGCAGCCATCCCGTGCAGAAGGCCTGGGTGGTGCTGGACGTGCCGCAATGCGGCTACTGCCAGAGCGGCCAGGTGATGGCGGCCGCGGCGCTGCTGAGGAAGAAGCCCAAGCCGACCGACGAGGACATCGACGCGGCGATGACCAATATCTGCCGCTGCGGCACCTACCAGCGCATCCGCGCCGCGGTGCACCTGGCGGCCAAGGGCGGCGCGCACTCCGCCGCCGCCAACGCCAAGAAGAGCTGAGGGGAGGCGCATCATGGCACGCACGACGAATTCCGTTTCCCCGCGCCTGTCTCGCCGCCGCGTCCTGGTCGCCGGCGCCGCCGTCGGCGGCGGCTTGGCGCTCGGGTTCCGGATTCCCGCCGCTGAGGCCGCGGGACCGACGGCCCGCCCGACGGCCGCGGCCAAGGGCGCCGAGGTCAACGCCTGGGTGGTGATCGCGCCGGACGAGACCGTCACCATCCGCATCGCGCGTACCGAAATGGGCCAGGGCACGCTGACCGGCCTGGCGCAGCTCGTCGCCGAGGAGCTGGACTGCGACTGGAAGAAGGTCCGCTGCGAATTTCCCACGCCCGGCCAGAACCTGGCGCGCAACCGCGTGTGGCGCGACTTCTCGACCGGCGGCAGCCGCGGCATCCGCGGCTCGCAGGATTACGTGCGCCAGGCCGGCGCGGCCGCGCGCGCGATGCTGGTCCAGGCTGCAGCCAAGCAATGGACCGCCAGGCCCGAGGACTGCGTCGCGGCCAAGGGCGTGATCGCCCACAAGCCGAGCGGCCGCAAGGTCACCTACGGCAAGGTGGCCGAGGCCGCGGCCAGGCTGGAGCCGCCCAAGGACGTCAAGCTGAAGGACCCGAAGGACTGGACCATCGCCGGCAAGCCGGTGCACCGGCTCGACGCGCTGGAACGCGTGACCGGGCGGCTGATCTACGGGACCGACTTGAAACTGCCGGGCATGCTGAACGCGGCGATCAAGGACGCGCCGGTGTTCGGCAGCGCCATCAAGAGCTACGACGAGACCAAGGTCATGGGCATGCCCGGCGTGCGCCGGGTGGTCAGGGTGAACGCCACGACCGTCGCGGTGGTGGCCGAGACGTGGTGGCAGGCGAAGAAGGCGCTGGACGCACTGCCGATCCAGTACGAGGACAGCCCGCACGCCAAGGAATCCTCGGCGACCATCGCGAAGCGGCTGAAGGAGGGGCTGGAACCGGACGCCAAGAACGTCTTCACCGGCACCAAGGTCGGCGACGCGCCGGGTGCGATCGCCGGCGCGGCCAGGAAGGTCGAGGCGGTCTACGCCACGCCTTTCCTGCACCACGCGACGATGGAGCCGATGAACGCCACCGCGCTTTACACGCCCGAGAAGTGCGAGGTGTGGTCGCCGACACAGAACGGCGAGGGCTCGCTGGCGGCGGCGTCCGAGGCTTCGGGCCTGCCGCTTGGCAAGTGCGAGGTCTACAAGATGCAGCCCGGCGGCGGCTTCGGCCGGCGCGGGCGGCAGGACTACGTGACCCAGGCCGTGACTATCGCCAAGCAGATGCCGGGAACGCCGGTGAAGCTCATCTGGTCGCGCGAGGAGGACACGCAGCACGGCTATTACCGGCCGATCACCATGTGCCGGCTCGCCGGCGGGCTTGACGCCAAGGGCGATCTCGTGGGCCTGCACGTGCGCCTGTCCGGCCAGTCGATCGTCGCCTACCAGAACCCCAACGCGCTGCGGAACGGCATGGACAGCCGCATGTTCCAGGGCATGTGGGCCGAGCCGGGCGAGGCGCAGATCGGCTACACCGTGCCGAACCTGCTGATCGAGCATGCGATGCGCAACACGCATGTGCCGGTCGGCCCGTGGCGCGGGGTCAACACCAACCAGAACGCGGTCTACCTGGAATGCTTCATGGACGAGCTGGCCAAGGCCGCCGGCAAAGATCCGGTCGCGTTCCGCCGCGCGCTGATGGCGAAGCATCCGAAGCACCTGGGCATCCTCGACGCGGTCGCCGCCAAGGCGGGCTGGGGCACGCCCCTGCCCCAGGGCGTGCATCGCGGCATCGCCCAGCACATGGGCTACGGCAGCTATTCCGCGGCCGTGGCCGAGGTGTCGGTCGACAACCGCGGCCGCGTGAAGGTGCACCGCATGGTGCTGGGCGTGGACTGCGGGCACGCGGTCAACCCCGATCAGATCGCCGCCCAGGTGGAAGGCTCGGTCGCCTTCGGATTGGGCGCGGCGATGTACCAGGCGATCACGATCGAGGGCGGCCGGGTGAAGGAGTCGAACTTCCACGACTACGAGATCATGCGGCTGGCGGCCTTCCCCAAGATCGAGACGGTGGTGGCACCCTCGGGCGACTTCTGGGGCGGGGTGGGCGAGCCTACGATCTGCGTCGCAGCGCCCTCGGTCCTGAACGCGATTCACGCCGCCATCGGCCGGCCGGTCAGGACCCTGCCGCTGAAGAACGAGGACCTCCGGCGGGCGTAGCGGGGCGCACGCGCCGGCCGGGGCCGTCGCGCCGCGGGGCGCGCGGTCTTATCTTATTCGTAGGCGATGCGTACCACCTCGATCACATCGGGGCCGTTCGGCGTGCGCAGCTCCACCGAGTCGCCCACGCGCGCCTTCAACAAGGCGCGGGCGATGGGCGAGGTCCAGCTCACCTCGCCCAGCTCGATGCGCGCCTCGTCGACGCCGACGATGCGCACGGTGCGCTCCTGGTCCTTGCCGTCGACATAGGTGACGGTGGCGCCGAAGAACACCTGGTCGCGCTTGGACTGCTCGGCCGGGTCGACCACTTCGGCGATCTCCAGCCGCTTGCGCAGGAAGCGCACGCGGCGGTCGATCTCGCGCAGGCGCTTCTTGCCGTAGATGTAGTCGCCGTTCTCGGACCGGTCGCCGTTGCCGGCGGCCCAGGACACGACCTCCACGACCTTGGGCCGCTCGACGCGCCAGAGCCGCTCGAGCTCGTCCACCAGGCGCCGGCGGCCCGCGGGCGTCATGTAGTTCTTGGCGCCCGCCGGCAGCTTCGGGCCGTCGTCCTCGTCCTCGTCGCTATCAGCCATGATCGAATCATATCCATTCCCGCTGCCGGACGGTAGATTGGCCGCATGACCCGGCCGCCGCGTATCCCCGAGAACGAATTGCAGGAGAGCTTCGTGCGCGCCTCGGGGCCGGGCGGGCAGAACGTCAACAAGGTGGCGACGGCGGTCGAACTGCGCTTCGACGCGCGCCGCAGCCCCAGCCTCCCCGAGCCGGTGCGCCAGCGCCTGATGGGGCTGGCCGGCGGCCGGCTGACGCAGGACGGCGTGCTGGTGATCCGCGCCGAGCGCCACCGCACCCAGGAGCGCAACCGCGCCGACGCGCGCGCGCGGCTGGGCGCGTTGGTCGCCCAGGCCGCGATCGAGCCGAAGCGACGATTCAAAACGAGGCCGACGCGCGCCTCGAAAGAAGAACGCCTCCAGGCCAAGGCGCGCCGCAGCCTGGTCAAGCGCCACCGCCGCGCCGAACCGGAAACGGATTGACGGCGGTGGTCCTGCCAATCGTCCACTCCATTCGCCATAGCCGCGCTCGTCGCGGCCATCCATGTCGCCACGTGCCGACGGTCGCGCTCCGCAAGCGCGCCGACCATCCATGCAGGCCCGTCGCCGCTGCCTCGACGCCCATGCCCGGGCATGACGGTTAAGGAGGCACAGGCGTTCACGTGACCCGTCTGCTCGCCCTGTTGCGCGACTGGGCACGGTCGGTGTGGACCGACCTGCTATCGCAATTGCGCTGGTCGTTCCTGCCGCCCTTGATGGTCTATCTGGCCGCCGGCGTGTCGGGCCTGTCGGCCATCGTCGGCACGTTCTTCGTCAAGGAGTATCTGAGCCTCTCCGCCGCCTTCCTTGCCGGCCTGTCGTTCTGGGTCGGGATTCCCTGGGCACTGAAGATGCCGGTCGGCCATCTGGTCGATCTGGTGTGGCGGTGGAAGGCGGCGCTGGTCTACCTGGGCGCAGCCCTGATCGCCGCCAGCATCGCCATCATGTACGGGCTGATCGCGCATACCGCGGCCATGCGCGCCGTGATGCCGGCCGAGGCGTGGTACGTGCTGAGCGCGCTGCTTTCGCCGATCGGCTACGTGGTGCAGGACGTGGTGGCCGACGCCATGACGGTGGAGGCGGTGCCGACGGTCGACGCGGACGGCCGCACGCTGGGCGAGCCGGCGATCAAGGCGATGCACACCACCATGCAGACGCTGGGCCGCATCGCCATCATCGGCGGACTGACCCTGGTGGCGGGACTCAACATCTTCATGTTCCAAGGCGTCGAGGCGATGCCAGAGAGCGCGAAGGTCGCGATCTATGCCCGCATCTACCTGCTGTCGCTGGCGGTGCCGGCGGTATCGGTAGCGGGCGTTGTGCTGAACGGCATCCTGCTCGCCCGTCGCGCACGGGCGTTGCGCCGCGCCGGCGTACCGGCAGCGGAGGTGGATCGCATCGTCTACCAGCCGGGCGAGAAGACCGAGCCGAACTGGTGGATCTTGGGCGGCGCTGCTGCCTTCGCCTGCTTCACCATCGCGCTGGGGCTGGGCGGCGTGCCCTTCGCGCAGGAGATCATCTTCCTGGGCTCGATGGCGATCGTGCTGTTCCTGATGGGAAGGCTGTTGCGCGAACTGCCGCCGGAGCGCGCCCGCATGCTGGTCGGCACGGCGATCATCATCTTCGTGTTCCGCGCCGTGCCCCTGCCCGGTCCGGGGGCGACCTGGTTCCAGATCGACGTGCTGGGCTTCGACCAGCGGTTCCTGGCCGTTCTCGAATTCATCACCTCGCTCTTGACCCTGGTCGGCATGGTGGTGCTGCGCCCGCTGATGGCCTCGCGCTCGATCGCCTACATTGCGGCGCTGCTTTCGGTCGCCTCGAGCCTGTTGCTGTTGCCCTATGTCGGGCTCTACTACGGCCTGCACCACTGGACCGCGGCCTGGACCTGGGGGATCGTCGACGCGCGCTTCATCGCGGTCATCAACACGGCGATCGAATCGCCGCTGGGCCAGGTGGCGATGATCCCGATGCTGGCCTGGATCGCCAGGAACGCGCCGGCGCACCTGAAGGCCACCTTCTTCGCGGTGATGGCGTCCTTCACCAATCTAGCGCTGTCCGCCGCCAGCCTGGGCACCAAGTACCTGAACGAGGTTTTCGTCGTGACGCGCGAGGCGCGCGACGCCGCGACCGGCGCGATCCAGACCGCGGCGGACTACTCCCAGCTCGGCCGCCTCTTGATCGCGGTCGCCGTGATCGGCGTCGTGCTGCCGCTAGGGACGATCGCGGTCGTCCAGCGTACGCGGCTCAAGACCGTGGAATAGGTCAGTCGTAGAACGCCGGCGGACGCCTGGCGGCGTCGCCCTGGGCCTTGTCGTGGTTGATCCAGAGCTGCGCCTTGTACCGGGCGAGCGTGTCGGCGATGCGCTCGAGCGAGGCCAGCGTCTGTTCCTTGCTGGTGTTCATCGACGGCACGCGGCGGTTCTCCCAGTTGTCGCGGAAATGCACCGCGTCGCCGCTCAATAGCACGTAGCCGGTGTTCCTGAGATGCACCAGGAGGCATTGGTGCCCGGGCGTGTGGCCCGGCGTCGACAGGATGCGCACCGACCCGTCGCCGAACACGTCCAGGTCGCCCTCGAGCTTGCGCACGTTGCGGTCCGCCGAGAAGGGAAAGCTTTTCGTGGGCGCGAAGGACCAGTCGTACTCGGCCTTCTGCATCAGGACGGTGGCGCCCGGGAACAGGTCGACATTGCCGACATGGTCGCCATGGGTGTGCGAGATCGCGACCCATTTCACGTCGGCCGGCGCAAGCCCGAGTTCCCGCAACTGTCCCGCCAGGGTCTTCGGCCGCTTCCAGGTCGAAACCGGGGTGACCAGCCCTTCCGGCATCTGCGCAACCCGGTCGGGCACGCCGGTGTCCCAGATCAGCCAGCCCTGGACGTGCTTGATCAGATAGCAGTTGTCGCGGATGTCGAGCGGCAGGCCTACATTGACGCCGGGCGACCAGCGCGACTGGTCGGCGCCCTGTCCCTGGCCGCAGTCCAGCACGTAGAGCCTCTCCACCGTGCCGGCGGTCTGTGCGGCCGCGGGCGCGCACCACAGCGCGGCAAGCGCGGCGGCCAGGCCGAGCAGCTTGTTCATGGATCTCCTCCCCCTGTTGTCGAAGGAAGCTTAGCCCTGCGGCGCCGGTCCCGAAGTTACAAGCGCGTGAGCGCAGCCGTCAGCCCGGCTTGGCGGCGGCGAAGCGCACGCCGGCCAGGATCAGGGCAAAGCCCAGCACATGAAACAACATCAGGCGTTCGCCCAAGAGCACGGTCGCAAGCAGGGCGCTGTAGATCGGCGTGAGGTGCAGGAAGGCGCCGGCGCGGTTGGCGCCGATCAGCGCCACGCCGCGGTTCCAGAACGCGAAGCCAAGGATGCTGGGGAAGATCGCGACATAGACGATCGACAGCGCCGTGGTCAGGTCGGCGCGGAAGCCATAGCCGCCCAGGTGCTCCCAGACGTGGAACGGCAGGCTTGCCGCGCCGGAGATCGCCGAGAACACCCAGATGAAGCTCATCCAATGGATGGGCGGGCGAAAGCGCAGATAGGCGCAATAGACCGCCCACACACCCATATTGGCCATGATGATCAGATCGCCCAGGTTGAAATCGAGCTGGGCCAGCACCGCCGGCTCGCCGCGCGTGACGATCACCAGCACGCCCACCAGCGAGGTGGCGATGCCCGCCATCTGCACCGCCGCCAGCCGGTCGCGGAACAGCACCGCGCCAGCCGCCGCGATCAGGACCGGCGCCAGCGAGTTCATCACCGACACGTTGAGCGCGGTGGTGTATTGCAGGCCCAGGTACTGGCCCGCTCCGAAGACCGCGCCGCCGCTCAGCGCCAGGAACACGAGGATGCCCCAGTGCTGGCGGATGACCGGCCAGTCGCGCCGGACATGGCGGTAGGCGAAGGGCCACAGCACGATCGCGCCCACCGCCCAGCGTGCCATCGATATGCCGAGCGGCGGCACGTGACCGGCAATCGCGCGGCCCAGGATGTGGTTACCCGACCAGAACAGCGCCGTCAGCGCCAGCAGCAGATAGGGATTGCCCAGGATGCGCACGAGCGCATCCCCGTGCTTGGGTTTCACGGGCGAGGTTCCAACCGGCCGGAGCACGAACGACTCCCGCACGCGGGTACAGGTTTTCCCGCCAGCGGTCAATCAGACGAGGAACGCTGCGCCGACCGAGATTATCAGCAGAGCCGCGAAGGCGATGTTGATCGCGCGGCTCGCGCGCGCATCGCGGAAACGGCGGGTCAGGGCCGCGCCGGCGTGGAGCCATGCCAGATTCACCGCAACGATGATCGCCGCCAGCACGGCGGCCTTGACCGCGAGGTCCAGCGCCAGGCTCTGGCCGACCAGCACGAAGCCAGAGAACAGCGCCGCCATGGCGGCGTAGCCTTTGGGATTGAAGAGCGACAGCAACAGGCCGGCCACGAAGCTCGGCTGGCGCCCCTCCACAGCAGCGTCGCCGAGCGGCGGCGCAGTGGCGATGCGAAACGCGAGCCAGGCGAAATAGGCGGCGGCCAGCGCGGTCACGGCCGGCGCGGCGCCGGGCAGGGCCAGCAGCAATCCGACGAGCCCCGAGGCGGTGATGCCCATCACCGCGATCATGCCCAGGATGATGCCCGACATGTAACGGACGCATCTTCCTGCGCCGAAGGCACCGGCGGCGGCCGCAAGGCTCAGGTTCGACGGACCGGGGCTGCCGGCCAGGGCCACTCCCGCCAGGACGAAGCCCAGGATGTTTTCCACGACTGCCGCCCTCCAGTTCGAGTTCCGGCCGCGCTTCTGATAGAAACGCGCATGGCTGCGACGATGAGGCACGAGGGCGTGACGGGTCTTGAACGATCTTGCGGTGCGCGCGCCGGCGACTGGATCAAGGTCGCGCCGGGCTGCGCGGGACTCGAGCGGGTCGAGGCGCATTTCGCCGGCCATGGCTTCGACCCGCACCGGCACGACACCTACGCGATCGGCTACACCGTCGAAGGCGTGCAGGCCTTCCGCTATCGCGGGGTTTCGCGGCATTGCCTGCCCGGGCAGCACTTCGTGCTGCACCCCGACGAACTGCACGACGGCAACGCGGGCACGGGCGCCGGCTTCCGTTATCGCTCGGCCTATGTTGCACCGGCTGCCATCGCCGAAGCGCTGGGCGGAGCGCACCGCCCGCTGCCGTTCCTCAGCGAGGGGGTGTCGCGGGACCGGCGGCTCGGCGCTGCGGTCGCTATGGCGCTTGACGACCTGGAATCGCCGATGGAGGAGCTGCGCCGCGACCAGATCGTCCTGGCACTCGCCGAGGCCTTGGCCGCCGCCGATCCGCCGCTGCCGCCCGGGCCCGTTTCGACGCGCCACTGGCGCGCCGTCGCCCGCGCGCGCGACTTTATCGACGCCCACGGCCGCACGGGCGTCGTCTCGACCGAACTGGAGGCGGTCACCGGGCTTACGCGCTACGAGTTGGCGCGCCAATTCCGCGCCTGCCTGGGTACGAGTCCGTACCGCTATCTGGTGTTGCGGCGCCTCGACCGGGCGCGCGCCATGATCCGCGGCGGTGCCAGTCTGGCCGATGCGGCGCTGGCCAGCGGCTTTGCCGACCAGAGTCACCTGACACGTCATTTCCGCAAGGCCTACGGCATGGCGCCCGGAAGGTGGGCCAGGATCACGGCGTGAAGGCAACGGCCAGCGACGGCGCGACCGAGATGGCGAACATCGCTTTCGCCAACGGCAACGCACCGCCGGCCGGCGCGACGCAGAACAGCGACAGCGTGAAGTTCGACGTGTGCCCGAACGGCCAGCAGGTCGCGCTCGACACCGGCTGCCCCGGCGGTTCCATGCTGCCGCCCAGCTATCTCTACGCGTTCCGGGTGGCGCTGCCGGGCCATGTCGCCCCGGAGGCGCCCGAGCCG
>CAYMTM010000004.1:0-5048 GCA_964393375.1 uncultured Rhodospirillaceae bacterium | reverse complement strand
CGGCCAGCCTGGCGCTGCTCGCCTTCGGCATGCTGGCGACGGCGAGCCTGGCGCGAAGCGTGCGGAACAGGCGGGTCTAGGCGGCAGTCAGGACGGCCTCCGCCAGGATCTGCAGGTCGGCCTGGGCAAGTTCCTTGGCGTTGCGGGTCACCATGGGCCTGTTCTCGGGCCACAGGGTCGCTTCCACCAGCCGCCCGGCATCGCGGGCGGAAAGGCCGGTGTCGGCCAGCGACACCGGCACACCGACGCGGCGTACCAGCCCGTCGTAGACGGCAGGCAGGCGCGCGGCCAGCATCGCGTCCTCGCCGATCCCCGGTCCGCCCTCCAGTCCCATGGCGCGCGCGACCAACGCGTGCGCGGCGGGCGCGGCCTCGGCGTTGCCCGCCAGCGCCACCCGCAGGCTCAGGCCAACGGCGCGGCCGTGATGCACCTTGGCCAGCGAGCCGAGCCCATGGCCCAGCGCATGCGCCACGCCGGTGCCCGCCTCGTCGATCGCCATGCCGGCGAGCGCGGCTGCCACCTGCATCGCCCCGCGCGCCGCGACGTCTCCCGGCATGGCGACCGCCCGGTCGAGATTGCCGGCGATCAGCCGGATCGCTTCGAGTCCGCAGGCGCGCGCCACGGGATTGGAGCCTTTCACCGTCACCGCCTCGATCGCGTGCACCAGCGCGTCGATGCCCGTGGCCGCCGTGACCGGCGCGGGCAGGCCGGTCGTCAACGTCGGATCGAGCAGTGCGAGGTCGGCGCGCAATTCGTCGCCCCAGGCCCAGAGCTTCCTGCCCTCGGGCGAGCTGAAGACGGCGGTGCGCGTGGTCTCGGACCCGGTGCCGGCGGTGGTCGGGGCCAGCACGATCGCCGGACGCTTGCGCGGCAGCGGATTGGCGCACAGGGCATAGTCCACAGCCGGCCTGTCGGCGCCGGCGACGGCGGCGGCGAGCTTCGCCACGTCCATCGCCGAGCCGCCGCCTAGTCCGATTACCGCGGAGCACCGGCGCCCCACTGCGGCGGCCGCCTCGACAGACTGAAGCAGCGGCTCGCCGCGCACATCGTCGAACACCTGGGCATCGAGCCCCCGCGCCAGGAGCGCGGCCTTGGCGCGCGCGACCAGCCCGGCCGCGACGACGCCGGGGTCGCTGACGATCAGTACCTTGGCGCCCGCCCCGGCCAGCGCCGCCACGTCCTCGCCCAGCGCGTCGATGCGCCCCGGCCCGAAGGCGATTCTGGTGCCGCCGCCGAAAGTGAAGCTGTCGATCATCGTGCCGATCCCGCCGTTCGCCATCGTCCCCGCCCCCCGTGTTGAACCATCGTTGCGTGGTGTAAACACCGGCAAAAGCGAATGGCTCCGTCTTGCCGGCGGCATGGCGGGCTTCCCCGGCGGCGGCGCGCGGCGCGCCGAGCGATCGCGTTGCCGCGCCGGACCGCCCGGCATAGGCTTTCGCGATGGATGGACCGATCAGGCCCGCGCCGGAGATCCGGCCGGTCGCCGGCGCGCTGGGCGCGGAGGTCATCGGCGTCGACCTGCGCGCGCCGCTGGACGACGCGACGGTGGCTGTGTTGCGCCGCGCCTTTCTCGAGCACCTCGTCCTGTTCTTCCGCGACCAGGCGCTGGATGCGGCCGGCCTGATCGCGCTCGGACGGCGGTTCGGAACGCCGGTGCGCTATCCCTTCGTGCGCGGCCTGGCCGCGTTCCCCGAAGTCATCGAGGTGGTGAAGCTGCCGCACGAGCGGGTGAATTTCGGCGGCATCTGGCATTCCGACACGGCCTATCTGGCCGAGCCGCCGATGGGCTCGATGCTGCTGGCCAAGGAACTGCCGCCGGTAGGCGGCGATACGCTGTTCGCCAACTTGTACCTGGCCTACGCGGCGCTCTCGCCGGGCATGCGGCGGATGCTGGATGGGCTCAGCGCGATCCACGACTCGCGCAAGGGCGCCGCCACGCGCACGCGCGAGGATGCCGAGCCGGGCAGCTTCTTCGAAGCCGAGCATCCCGTCGTGCGCACCCATCCCGAAACCGGGCGCAAGGCGCTCTACGTCAATCCCGGCCACACCGTGCGCTTTTCCGGCATGACGGAGGCGGAGAGCGCGCCGCTGCTCGACTTCCTCTACCGCCACCAGACCAAACCCGAGTTCACCTGCCGCTTCCGCTGGGCGCCGGGATCGCTGGCCTTCTGGGACAACCGCGCTGCTCAGCACAACCCGGTCAACGACTATCACGGCCACACACGGCGCATGCTGCGCATCACGCTGGCCGGCGACCGGCCGCGCTAGCGCGTCCCGATCTACTCAGCCGCCGCGAAGGCCTTGAAGGCGCTGGTCATGCCCTCAACCGCAGCTTCGTAGACGCGCTTGCCCTTTTCCGGTGTGGCGAGCGACGGGTCGCTGCCGATGCGGCCGTCGGCGAAGCGGCGGCGATAATCCGCAGCGCCGAAGAAGCGGCCGGCGGGCGGCAGCGCGGGGTCCAGCGGCGCGTTCTTGATGTGCTCGGGATAGCGGTAATAGGTCATCGCCACCTCGGTCGGCGTGGCGTGGGTGCCCTCGCGCCCGCCGAACAGCTCGCGCGAGAGCGACTTCACCTGCTCGCACTCCCACCAATTGGCCAGCGTGCAGCGCGGCTCGGGCCGGTTCGAGCGCTGGGCCCCGGCGATGGACGTATAGCCCGCGTAGATCTCGTAGAACGCGGCGTTGGCGGTGGCGACGTTGCCGCCGTGCCCGTTGATGAAGAAGAAGCGCTGGAAGCCGTAGCCGATGAGCGTGTTCACGTAGTCCTGGATATAGGCGATCATGGTCGAGGGCCGCAGCGTGATGCTGCCCGGGAAGCCGGTGTGGTGCACCGCCATGCCGACATTGATCGTCGGCCCCACCAGCGTGCCGGTCGCAGCGCCCACCCCTTCCGACACCATCTCGGCGGTCAGCGCGTCGGTGCCGATCAGCCCGGTCGGTCCGTGCTGCTCGGTCGAGCCGATCGGCACGATGATCTCGCTGCGGGTCTTGAGGTACGCCTCGACCTCGGGCCAGGCGCAGAGATGCAGGCGCATTCAGTCGTTTCCCCTGGAATTTCCGTTCAATGCCGCGCGTCCCCGCGCGGTCAGGACGACCTTGCACTGCCCGGCCGGCCCGGCGCCAGCGTTTTCCAGCCGGATCAGCCCGTCGCCCAGCGCGTCCTCCCAGGCCGAAAGCCGGGGGCAGGTGCTGCGCCAGGCCTCCATCGCCTCGGCATAGCTGCGCCGGCCCTCCGCCACCCAGGCGAGGAACTGCAGCGTGTTGAGACTCACGGCTTCCGACATGGCCCACCTCCCCGGCAGGGGCGTCCCGCGCCATCTTGTGCCCTGCGCTCGATCTGTCAATAATCCCCAATAGCTAGAAGGAACCGGGCCGGGTGCCGCGTCGTGCGCCGAGGTCGAGGGGCGGCATGCTGATCCATATCAGTGCCGCGCACGGCCGGACGCAACATCGTGCGCCACGGTCCGCACTAGAGGGGAGCGAACGCAACGCCATGGCCGACGACCTTTTTGCCGTTTCGCCCGAGTGGTCCAAGCGCGCCTGGATCGACGCCAGGAAATACGAGGAGATGTACCAGCGCTCGATCAAGGATCCGGAAGGATTCTGGGCCGAACAGGCCAAGCGGATCGACTGGATCAAGGCGCCCACCAAGATCAAGGACGTGTCCTTTCAGGGCAATGTCCATATCCGCTGGTACTACGATGGCGTGCTGAACATCTCCCATAACTGCCTGGACCGGCACCTGGCCAAGCGCGGCGACCAGACCGCGATCATCTGGGAAGGCGACAATCCCAAGGAGGACGCCAAGATCACCTATCGCGAGCTGCACCGGAGGGTATGCAGGCTTGCCAACGCGATGAAGGGGCTGGGCGTCAAGAAGGGCGACGTCGTCACCATCTACCTGCCGATGATCCCGGAGGCCGCCGTGGCGATGCTGGCCTGCGCGCGGATCGGCGCAATCCATTCCGTCGTGTTCGGCGGCTTCTCGCCCGATTCGCTCGCCAACCGAATCCAGGACTGCGATTCCAGCCTGCTGATCACCTCGGACGAGGGATTGCGCGGCGGCAAGCCGATCCCGCTCAAGGCCAATGCCGACGCGGCCTTGCAGAAATGCCCGACCGTCAAGAACGTGATCGTGGTCAAGCGCACCGGCGGCAAGATCGCCTGGTCGGCGGGCCGTGACCACTGGTACGAGGAACTGACGCAGAAAGCGTCGGCCGACTGCGCGGCCGAGCCGATGAGCGCCGAGGACCCGCTGTTCATCCTCTATACCTCGGGCTCGACCGGCAAGCCCAAGGGCGTGCTGCACACCACCGGCGGCTATGGGGTCTACACCTCGCTGACGCACCAGTACGTGTTCGACTACCACGACGGCGATGTGTACTGGTGCACGGCCGACGTGGGCTGGGTGACCGGCCACAGCTACATCGTCTACGGGCCGCTCGCGAACGGGGCGATCAGCCTGATGTTCGAGGGCGTGCCGAACTACCCGGACACCTCGCGCTTCTGGCAGGTCGTGGACAAGCACAAGGTCAACATCTTCTACACCGCGCCCACCGCGATCCGCGCCTTGATGCGCGAGGGCGAGGCGCCGGTGAAAAAGACCAGCCGCAAGAGCCTGCGCCTGTTGGGAACGGTCGGCGAGCCGATCAACCCCGAGGCTTGGCTGTGGTACCACCGCGTGGTGGGCGACCATCGCTGCCCGATCGTGGACACTTGGTGGCAGACCGAAACCGGCGGCATCCTGATCACGCCGCTGCCCGGCGCGATCCCGCAGAAGCCCGGCTCGGCGACCAAGCCGTTCTTCGGCGTGCAACCGGCGATCGTGGACAGCGAAGGCAAGGTGCTGGAAGGCGCCACCTCGGGCAATCTGTGCCTGACCGATTCCTGGCCGGGTCAGATGCGCACCGTCTATCGCGACCACGACCGCTTCGTGCAGACCTACTTCAGCACCTACAAAGGCAAGTACTTCACCGGGGACGGCTGCCGGCGCGACGCCGACGGCTACTACTGGATCACCGGCCGGGTCGACGACGTGATCAACGTCG
>CAYMTM010000003.1:0-53854 GCA_964393375.1 uncultured Rhodospirillaceae bacterium | reverse complement strand
GCCCGGCCCGCCCAGCGCCACGGCCTCGTCCAGCAGCGCGGCGACGTCGGTGCGCGCCAGGGCATCGACCTTCGCCGCGCCCTCGCTCACTCCCGCCCGCTTTCCGCCCGCTCGATCGCCGCTTCCATCAGCGCGAACTCGCGCTCGATGACCGGCAGATCGTCCATGTCCCAGATCCATTTCTGCAGCTTCGTGGCGAAGGGCGGCGATTCGTTCGGCTCGATCCCGTAGCCGCGCAGGGCCTCGAGTTCCGTTTCAGGCGAGGATCCCACCGTCAGGAAGATCGCGTAGCGGCAGCGCTCGTTGTACCACATCAGTTCGGTCGGACCATGCGCCTGGCAGATGTTCAGCCACGCGCGTTCGTACAGCGCCGCCCTCAGCATCATGTTGAACGGCACCTCGCGGAACACCAGGAACTCCTCCAGCTCCGGCGGCGTCGGCCCCATCGCGGCGGCGACGTCCTGCACGAAGACCGGCGCGTAGCGGGCCTTGTCGAGCCGGCGCGCGAACGCGATCCAGGCCGACACGTTGCTGTTGCGGCTCGGCATATAGCCGTACTGGCGCAGGCTGATCACGACGGGCTTGCGCCCGCCGATGCGCGCCGCCAGCCACGCGTCGACGAATTTCAGGGCCTGGGCCGGGACGGTCACGCCCGGGAAGACGGGCTTGCCTTCGCGCGCCACGCCGAACACAAGGCGCCTGACCGGTACGACCGGAAAGGCCGGCCAGTAGCCGGGTGGATGTACCGCGCGCGGGAACAGCAGGCGTACGAGCGTTCCGTGCCGGCGATCCGAGCAGATCGTGTAGCCGGCGACGGTCGGAAACAGCGCGAACATGGGGATGACCAGGTTGTAGAGCCGCCACCATCGCGCGTCCCAGTTCACCACCGCGTCGAAATGGGCCGCTTCCTGGCGCAGCAGGCCCGACCGGCCGGGCACGATCACGACATGCACCGCCTCGAGCCCCAGCCGCCGTCGCTCGAGCTCGGCCAGCATAAGGTAGTCGACGATGTCGAAGGTCAGCGAGGCGATGTCGAGGTCGTAGAATAGCGCCAGCGTGCGTCGCTTCGTTCCGACCAGCCGGAACATGAGCGCCGGCAAGAGCAGCAGCAGGTTCAGCAGGCTTCCGTAAAGAATGACGTTGACGCGCCTGATGACGACGCCCTGGGTCGTCTCGGGATAGCGCAGTTCCTTCTTGAAACGCTGCCACGCCCAGCCCCAGCCCCGCGCGCGAAGCTTGGCAAGGATGTCGCGCAGCCGCGCGAGGGTCAGCGGCTGGTTGCTCCAGAAGTAGGGATCGACCATGGATTCGCCTTGGCTTGCGGCGTGCCGGCTTATTGCCACGGCGTATGCGAAGGGGGCAAGCAGGGATTTGCTCTCGACAGGGCGCGCCCTGCCCGATTTAGTAGGCAGGGCATGCAAGCGATCGTCGACGTCGCCTTTCCCGTCTTCGCCATCATGGCCTGTGGCTGGATCGCCGGGCGGATCGGCCTGCTGGGCGAGGCGTCCAGCGAGGCGCTCAACCGCTTCGTCTACTACGTGGCCCTGCCGCCGCTGCTGTTCGGGTCCATGGTCAGGGCGCCGGTGGCCCAGGTGTTCAACGGGCCGTTCCTGCTCGCCTATTGCGGAGGCCTTGCGGCGACGTTCGCCTTCGCGATTGTCGTCGCCCGCAAGGCGTTTCCAGACCGCCTGGCCTGCCTGTCGCTGCACGGGCTCTCGGCGATCTTCAGCAACACCGGCTACATGGGCATCCCGCTGATCCTCACGGCCTTCGGCCCGCCCGGCGCGCCGCCCGCGATCATGGCGACTATCATCTCTGCCAGCGTGGTGGTGGGGTTGGCGACGATTCTGGTCGAACTGGACCTGGGCCGCGGCAGCGGCAAGCGGCCGACGGCCCTGCTGGGCGACGTGGCGAAGGCGTTTCTGACCAATCCGCTCGTCGTTGCGCCGATCGCCGGCATCGCCTTGTCGCTGATGGGGACGCGCCTGCCCGCCGCGCTCGACACGTTCTGCACCTTGATCGGCGCGGCGGCGAGCCCCTGCGCCCTGTTCGCCATCGGCCTGTTCCTTGTCGGCAAGCCGATCGCCGGCGATTTGAAGGAGATCGCCTGGGTCAGCCTGCTGAAGTTGCTGCTGCAGCCGGCCGTGACCTACGCGCTGGCGTTCCATGCGCTGGCCATGGATCCGGTCTGGGCCAAGTCGGCAGTGATCCTGGCCGCGCTGCCCGCCGGGACGACCTTGTTCGTGATCGGCCAGAAATACGGAGTCTATGTCCGCCGCGCCACGGCCATCGTGCTGGTGTCGACCGTGGCCTCCGTGCTCACGGTTTCGGCGCTGCTGGTATGGCTGGGCGTGGGCTGAACGCTACTCCGCCGGCTGGGGCATGCGCGCGGGGCGGCGCCTGAGGCCGAAGGCGGTCGCGACCGCGAGCACCTGGCCCAAGGCCACCAGCCACAGCACGGCCGCCGGGTTGTGGTGGTCGATCAGGTAGCCCGCCATCGCCGGCGCCACCGTCGAGCCCAGGTCGAGGCCGGAATAGACGAAGCCGAACACCTTGCCGGTGGCGCCCCTGGGCGTGGCGGAGCGCACCAGCATGTCGCGCGCGGCCGACGCGTTGCCGGCCAAAAACCCGGCCGCGGCAAGCACCACGTTCAGCGCCAAGGCGGCGAACGCGACATGGCCGGCCAGCACGATCAGGCATGCGGAGCCGCACAGGCCCATGGCCACCAGCAGCTCGTGGCGGTGCGTGCGGTCGCTCAGGTAGCCGCCGACGATGATGCCGCCGGCCGAGCCGAACAGATAGGCCGTCAGCGCGCTGGTGCCGACCGCGATCGGCGTGCCGTACAGCAGCTCCAGGACCGGGGCGAGAAAATTCTGCAGCGCGATGCCCGCGACCGCGAGAAACAGGAAATAGGCGAAGCACATCAGGATCGGAACCGTCGCCAGGACCCGCCAGGTAAAGGCCGAAGCGCCCCCGGGCTGCGCCGCGCCCGCCGCGCCATGGCCATGGGCTGCGCCGGCCGCCCGGTCCTCGCGCAGGATGCCGCGCTGCGCACGCACAATCAGCGCCACGCACAGGCCCAGCCCCCCCACCAGGCTGAGCGCAAAGCGCCAGTCGACCAACTGCGAGAGGTTCCACATCACGATCGGCGCCATTGCCCAGCCCAGCGTGCCGCCCAGCGCGTGTGCGCCGAAGGCGCGGCCCATGCGCGCCGGCGACACCGAGGCCGACAGGATCGAGTAGTCGGCGGGGTGGAACACGCAGTTGCCGATGCCCGCCGGCACCATCAGCAGCAGCACCACCCAATAGGCCGGCGCCATGGCGATCAGGATCATCGACAGGCCGAGGAGCGCGATGCCGCCCACCAACACGCTGCGCGCGCCGAAGCGGTCGACCGCGAAGCCGGCGATCGGCTGGCCGATGCCGGAAACCGAGTAGAACACGGTCATCAACAGGCCGAGCTCGGTGTAATTCACGCCCAGCGCCGTTTTCAGCAGCGGGAACAGCGGCGGGATCACCATCTGGAAGAAATGGCTGGTGAAATGCGCCGAGCCGATCAGCGCGATCACCCTGGCGTCGTTGGACGGCATCGGGCGCGGCGATAGAACGTCGGCGGCGCTGCTCATTGCGGGATTCCCCAGGCGCGAGATTTGGGCGACCTTACCGGCCCACTCCAGCGGCCACAAGCGCACCCGGCGCATGGCTCGCGCCCGTTTTCGCAGGCAGGACAAGCCTGTAGTCGTGTCAGGCGGGTTCCGGCGCAGCGGCGTCCTCGCCGCGGTCCCGGCTGTCGAGCCCGGCCAGCAGCCCAAGGGCGGCCTCTCTCACCTGGCGCTTGAAGCCCTTTTCCGCGCGGCCGAAGGGACGGACGGTGATCTCCGGCCCCGACGCCCGGTCGCGGTGGAACCACACGCCGATGACCTCGCCGCGCCGGAGGATGACCGGGGAAATCCAGCCGGACTGGCGCGAAACCAGCCGGCGATGCTTCTCCGCCACGTACTGCGCCGTGTCGGCATGGGCCAGCAGATAGGGATCGAACGCCGGCAGCACGACCAGGCGGTCGTCCGGCATCGCCGCGCGGCGCAGCGCGTCCTCGTCCGCCCTGCGCGCCCAGGCGTCGTCGCCGCCCACGGTGACGCGGACCAGGTTCCTGCGCGCGCGGGCGAAGACCGCACGCGCCGCCGTGACGGGCAGGCCGCTGAAGCGGGCGAAGTCCCGCTCCGTGGCCGGGCCGTAGCCCTCCAGGTAGAGGTCGAGGAACCGGCAGAGCCCCTCCTCCACCGCCAGCCGGTCGGTCGGCACCCAGCGGTCGAGACGCCGGAAGGTGCCCACGGTCGCAGCGGCCGGACCGTGGCATAGATAGCCGGGCTCGCTGACGTTCTTCAGCACCCCGCCCCAGCTTTCCTCCACCCACGCGCGGGCCCAGGCGCCGACCCGCGGGCATACGCGGTCGGCGATCTGCCGCCGGCTGAGATGCCCGTCGCCAATGGCCTCGGAGATCGCCGCCCCGAGCGCCTGCATTTTCCTGGCCGGCAGGCCCTGGGTCTCGTACAGCCTGAGCCGCGCGGGCATGCGCGCGTCGCGCAGCGCCAGGATCGCGGGCAGGTCCTGGGTCGCCACGATGTGCAGCGTGCCGCGCTGGGTCCACAGCTTGACGAGACGGCGCGTCTCGAACAGCGCCTTGCGGACCTCATCGCTGGTGACGGACGGGCAGCGGGCGCGCAATTGCAGCACCCCGGCCGACTGCACCTGGGCCTGCGCGCCCAACAGGCGCGAGGCCGCCGTGACGACGTCGGACGCGGGCGCAAGCAGGTGCTGCCGCGCCAAGCGGAAGGCGCGCACCTGCTCGACAGTCACGGATATCGGCAGCGCGGTGCTCAAGGATGCAAAAACGCCCTGGTCTCCGCCACTGCTTCGGCCAGGCCGCAGCGGCGCGGCTCGACGCCCGGGGGGAAGGCGCCGAACAGGCGCGTGGGCATCATGCGGTCGAGCAGCACGAACACGCCGATATCGTCGGCGCGGCGGATGAGGCGCCCGAAAGCCTGCTTCAACCTGAGGCGCGTGATCATGTCGTCGTAGGCCCGCCCGCCGAAGGCGTTGCGCCGCGCCTTGTGCAGCAGGTCCGGCCTGGGCCAGGGCACGCGGTCGAAGACGATCAGGCGCAGCGCCCGGCCCGGCACGTCCACGCCGTCGCGCACCGCGTCGGTGCCGAGCAGGCAGGCGTCGCCCTCCGCGCGCAGAATTCCCACCAGCGTCGCCACGTCCATGCCGTCGACGTGCTGGGCGTAGAGCGGCAGACCCGCCGCCTCGATGGGGGCCGCCAGCAGCTTGTGCGCGGCGCGCAGGCGCGAGATCGCGGTGAACAGGCCCAAGGCGCCGCCGCCCGACGCCAGGAACAGCTCGCGATAGGCCGCGGCGATCTGCGCCATGTCGTCCTTCTTCACGTCGGTGACGATGAACACGCGCGTAAGGCGCGGATAGTCGAAGGGCGAGGGCACCGCGGCGCGGATCGCGGGCCTGGGCAGATGGCGCGCGCCGGTGCGCGCCTCCGCCGCCGCCCAGTCCGCCTCCACGTCGCCCGATCCGTCCGTCAGCGTCGCCGAAGTCACCGCCAGGCCGTGCGCCCGCTCGGCCGAAACCCTGGTGAACGGCACCATCGGGTCGATCCAGTGGCGATGCATGCCCACGTCGATATCGCGCCCCTCGCTGCGGTCGATCGACAGCCAGTCGACGAATTCAGGCGGCGTGCCCGCTTTGAGCGCGCGCAGCATGCCCTGCCAGGCCTTGCAGGCGCCTTCGCCGCGCCGCTCGATCCCGCGCGCCATCGCCTCGATCCTGAGGCGCGTGTTGCTGTCGAGCTCCGCGGCCTCGTCGTCCAGCCGGCTGAGCAGGTTCGCCCGCAGCACCGCCAGCGGCTCGACGATGCGCTGCAAGTGCTGGTCGAGGACATGGCCCGCCGCCAGCAAGCCCGGGACAGGCGCGGTGGTGTCCGTCTCCAGCGCCTGCGCCCCGCCCAGGCCTTCCGCGCGCGCGCGCACCTGCTGGCGGACCAGCGCCAGGAACTTCTCCGTCGGCCCGTGCGGCTGGTCGTCGGCAAGCCGGTTGCCCCAGCCCTCGCCCGGCAAGGCGCGCGCCGCGGCCTGTACCGCGTCGATCGCGCCGGCGCTTTCGGGGTCGAGCAGGTCCTCCAGCCGCCGCTTGAGCCCGCGCGCGCGGCTGGATCTGCCTTCCGCGCCCAGCAGCCAGCGGCGCAGCTCGGCCGTCTCCTGGCCGGTCAGCGCGGCGGAAAAGGCGTTGTCGGCGGCGTCGAACAGGTGGTGGCCCTCGTCGAACACGATGCGCGTCGGCAGGCGGCCCTCGTCGCCCGCCCGCGCCGCCTCGGTCAGCACCAGCGCGTGGTTCGCCACCACCAGCCGCGCGCGCCGGGCGCGGCGGATCGACTTCTCGACGAAGCATTTGTGGTAGTGCGGGCAGGCCGAATAGACGCATTCCCCGCGCCGGTCGGTGAGGTTGAAGCTCCGCCCGCGTCCGACCACGTCGCCCAGCCAGGACGGGAAGTCGCCGCCCACCATGTCGCCGTCGCGCGAGCGCGCCGCCCAGCGCGCCATCAGCCCCAGCGCCACCGCGTCGCGCGGGCGCGTGGCGATGCCGCGCACCGCGTCCTCGAAATTCAGCAGACAGAGATAGTTCTCGCGCCCCTTGCGCAGCACCACGCGCAGCGTCTTCTCGACCGGGTCGGGGTATAGGCGGTCCAGCTCCTCGTCGATCTGGTGCTGCAGGTTGCGGGTATAGGTGCTGAGCCAGACCGCGCCCTGGTTCTTCTCGGCCCACAGGCTCGCCGGCGCGATATAGCCGAGCGTCTTGCCGACGCCGGTCCCGGCCTCGGCCAGCACCATGGCGGGTTCGCCCTCGCGCTCGCGGGGGCCGAAGGCGGCGGTCAGCGCCGAGGCATAGTCTCCCTGCTGCGGGCGGGGCTCCGCGTCGTCGCCCAGAAGCCTGGCCAGGCGCTGGCGCGCCTCCTCCGGCTCGACCGGTACATGGCCGGGCGCGGGCTCGGGCGCGTGCTCGGACCACTCGCCCAGGCGCAGCCAGACCATCAGCGCCGCGCCGGGCGCGGTGATCTTCTGCTCGGCCGGATCGACGCCCAGGGCTTCCAGCACCGCCGGTCCCCAGGACCAGCCGCCGCGATGCATCACCAGCGCGATCGGCACCGCGTCCGTGCGCTGGCGCGCCTCGTCCTGCGCGAGTTCGCCCAGCAGGGCCTCGGCGGCGCGCGGCAGCAGCCCGGCCGCCTCCTCGAGCCCCGCCGGCACCTTCAGCCCCAGGACCTGGGCCAGCCCGCGCGGCGTGGGCGGGCAGAACCGCGCCGGGCGCACGAAGGCGAACAGTTCGAGCAGGTCGAGGGCCGGGAACGGCTCGATCTTGAGCCGCCTTGCCGTGGCCGGCAGGTGGCAGACCAGCGGCGGCCTGCCCTCGCGTGCCAGGCGCGCGGCGTCGGCGGTCGAGACGGTCTCGATCTCGCCGTCGGCCGTCAGCCACCCGGCGCGGCTGGCGCCGGCGACCAGGGCGGGCGCCCGCAGCTTCCGTGAGGTGCGCGGAAACGGCACGACGACGGGGGAGGACATGGACGGAGTATAGACGGACGGCGGCCCGGCGGGCCGAAATTACCCACCGCCCCGCGCCATTGGAATCGGGGCGCGGCATCGCCACATCGCCACCATCATGGCGACCGCCCGCATCCTGAAGCTGGAGCTGGCGCTGACCGCGGCGGCGATCCTGCTGATGCTGCTGCTGACCTGGGCCTTCGGCTTCTTCGACGATATGAGCGTCAACGGCGTCATCGCGCTGGTGCTGGGCGTGGTGCTGTCCATGGCCTTGGGCGTCGGGCTGATGGCGCTGGTATTCGTCAGCAGCCGCGGCCGTGACGCGGAGGTCCATCATCCGCCCCCGCGCGAGCGCGCGCCGCCGTCCGGCGGCGGTTGACGGCTCCCCGGCGTCTCCCTAGGGTGGCCGCCCCATCGGCAGAACCGCGCGAAATCTTCCATGTCCGGCGGAAGCGAATTGGCGCAGAAGGCCCGCGCCTGGCCCTTCGAGGAGGCACGCAGGCTGCTGGAGCGCGTCCAGGACAAGGCGCCGGCCAAGGGCTACGTGCTGTTCGAAACCGGCTACGGGCCGTCGGGCCTGCCGCATATCGGCACCTTCGGCGAGGTGGTGCGCACCACCATGGTGCGCCGGGCCTTCGAGCGCCTGTCGGACATTCCCACCCGCCTGTTCGCCTTCTCCGACGACATGGACGGGCTGCGCAAGGTGCCGGACAACGTGCCGAACCAGGAGATGCTGGCGAAATATGTCGGCGACAAGGTGAGCAGCTTCGGCACGCCCTTGACCGCGATCCCCGACCCCTTCGGCACGCATGAGAGTTTCGGGCACCACAACAACGCGCGGCTGCGCGCGTTCCTCGATGCATTCGGCTTCGAGTACGAATTCCAGAGTGCGACCGACTGGTACCGGAGCGGCCGGTTCGACAAGACGCTGCTGCAGGTGCTGCGACACTGCCGGGAGGTGATGGACGTCGTGCTGCCGACGCTGGGGCCGGAGCGGCGCGCCACCTATTGTCCGTTCCTGCCGATCCGCGAACGCGACGGGCGCAAGCAGGTGCTGGAGGTGCCGGCGGTCGAGTTCAGGCCCGACGCCGGCACGATCGTCTTCAAGGACGAGGTCGAGGGCCGGTTCGAGCATCCCGTCACCGGCGGGCAGTGCAAGCTTCAGTGGCGCGCGGACTGGCCGATGCGCTGGGTGGCGCTGGACGTCGACTACGAGATGTCGGGCAAGGATCTCATCTCGTCGGTCGAGCTGGGATCGAAGATCGCGCGCGCCATCGGCGGCCGGCCGCCGCTGAACCTGACCTACGAGCTGTTCCTCGACGAGCAGGGGCAGAAGATCTCCAAATCCAAGGGCAACGGGCTGTCCGTGGAGGACTGGCTGAAATACGCGCCGTGGGAGAGCCTGGCGCTGTTCATGTTCCAGAAACCCAAGGCCGCCAAGCGGCTCTACTTCGACGTCATCCCGCGCGCGGTCGACGACTACGTGCAGCAGCTTGAGGCGTTCCCGGCCCAGGACCCGGCGCAGCGCCTTGAGAACCCGGTCTGGCACATCCACAATGGCCGGCCCCCGCCGGCGCCGGGCGGCCGCGCCCACCTGACCTTCGGCATCCTGCTCAATCTCGCCAGCGTGGTGAATGCCGAGGACAAATCGGTGCTGTGGGGCTTCATCCAGCGCTACGCGCCGGAAGCCTCGCCGGCCAACGACCCGCTGCTCGACACGATGGTCGAGCGCGCCATCGCCTACTACCGCGACTTCGTGAAGCCGACGCGCAAATTCCGCATGCCGGGCGAGGCGGAGCGCACGGCACTGCGCGACCTGTCGGACACGCTGGCCAAGCTGCCGGCGGGCGCGGCGGCCGATGTGTACCAGAACGAGGTGTTCGAGGTCGGCAAGCGCCACTTCGCCAAGGAGCAGCTGCGCCAGTGGTTCCAGGCGCTCTACGAGATCCTGCTCGGCCAGAGCCAGGGTCCGCGCTTCGGGTCCTTCGTGGCGCTCTACGGGCGCGACGAAACCATCAGGCTGATCGAGCGCGGGTTGAAGGGCGAGCTCGCCGCATGATTTCCTTCAGCCGCCTTGCCGACCAACGGGCGCCGCTCGGCGGCCGTCAGTCGCCGTCGGCGATCGCCGCCACTGGAAAGCGGTAGACCCGCGGCGCGAAGCCGGGTTTGAGCCCCGCCGCCAGCGCGCGGCGGATCGCCTCGGCGACGAACTCGGCCGGGGTCGGACAGAATGGCCAGGCCTCGGGGTAGAGCGCCATCGACCCGCCCCGCCACTCCACCAGCACGCCATCGCGACCCGGACCAAGCGTCCCCACCGAGGCCGCGTCGCCGGGCGTGATCGGCACCGGCGGGCCCAGCAGCATGACCGTGACCAGCAGATCGTGCCGGTCGTCGGCCCTGAGCGGCAGGTGGCGCCGGTCGGCGAAGGCGGCGGCGAAGGCGTTGCCCGCCACATCCGCCAGCAGCGGGCGCCAGGCCCTGACCCCGCCGGCGCGCCGGCGCGGATCGAAGCCGCCGATGGCCGAACGCAGGCGCAGCACCACCGGACAGGACCGCACCGCAGCCAGCTCCGCCGGCTCGGCGACGACGTCCACCGGCAGCGGGCGCCCGAATTCGAACCCGTGCAGGACCGAGGCGCGCGCCAAGTCGAGCAGCCGCTGTCCGTGCCGCGCCAGCAACGCGCGATCGGCGTCGAGATCGTGTTCCTGCAGCGCCATGCCCCCGGCCCGACGCAGCCGGGTTGCTACGTGCAGCCCAGCGGATGAAAGCCTGCGGCCGGCGGCCGGCGGCGTCAATCGCCGCGGAGCACCGCGCCCGGAAGGACCACCGCCGGGCGAACCGGCCGGGCGCAGTCCGCGGTCAGTCGAAGGCCTCTTCCCAAGTGCCCTCGGTCGCGGCCTTGGAATACTCCGTCGCCCGGTTCTCGAAGAAATTGGTGTGCTCGACGCCGTTCAGCATGTCGTCGAGCCAGGGCAGCGGGTTCTTCTCGATGCGGTAGATCGGCTGCAGGCCGAGTTGCATCAGCCGGCGGTCGGCGATGTAGCGGATATAGCATTTCACCTCCGGCCCGGTCAGCCCCTCGACCGGGCCCAGCTCGAAGGCCAGGTCGATGAACGCATCCTCGTGCTCGACGATGGTCGAGCAGGCGACGTAGAGCTGGCGCTGCAGCTCCTCGGTCCAGATTTCCGGGTTCTCGGCGACGAACTCGCGGAACAGCCGGATGATCGAGTTGGTGTGCAGCGTCTCGTCGCGCACCGACCAGCTCACGATCTGGCCCATGCCCTTCATCTTGTTGAAGCGCGGGAAGTTGAGCAGGATCGCGAAGCTGGCGAAGAGCTGCAGCCCCTCGGTAAACGCGCCGAACACCGCCAGCGTCTTGGCGATGTCGGGCTTGGTGTTCACGCCGAATTGCTTCATGTAGTCGTACTTGGCCTTCATTTCCGCGTAGTGCAGGAAGGCCGAGTACTCGGTCTCGGGCATGCCGATGGTATCCAGCAGGTGCGAGTAGGCGGCGATGTGCACCGTCTCCATGTTGGCGAAGGCCGCCAGCATCATGCGCACCTCGGTCGGCTTGAAGACCTTGGCATAGTGCGTCATGTAGCAGTTGTTCACCTCGACGTCGGACTGGGTGAAGAAGCGGAAGATCTGCGTCAGCAGGTTGCGCTCGACCGGCGTCAATTTGCGGTGCCAGTCCTTCACGTCGTCGGCCAGCGGCACCTCCTCGGGCAGCCAGTGGACGCGCTGCTGCGTCATCCACGCCTCGTAGGCCCAGGGATAGCGGAACGGCTTGTAGACGGGGTTGTCGAGGAGAAGGGACATAGGGACTCCGGTTATCGGCTATCAGTGATCGGCAATCGGGGCTTGATGCGCCGGCATGTCATCGATCGCCGATTGCCGACCTCTGATCGCGGTCCTCTGATTCCTGCCTATTGGCAGGCCAAACACTCGTCGTAGTCGACCGCCATGGCTGGGTGCGGCGCCGGGGCGTCGGTCGCGGCGATCGCCGCGGCGACCGGGTTCGCCTTGCCCCTATGCGCGACGTGCGAGACCGCCTCGGCGCGCTGGATCGATTTCGAGCGGCAGTAGTAGAGGCTCTTCACGCCGCGCTTCCAGGCCATCAGGTGGAGCTGGTGCAAGGTCCGCTTGTGCACGTTGGCGGGCAGGAAAAGGTTTAAGGACTGCGCCTGGCAGATGAAGGGCGCGCGGTCGGCCGCAAGCTCGACCAGCCAGCGCTGGTCGATCTCGAACGCCGTCTTGAACACCATCTTCTCGTGCTCGTTCAGGAAGTCGAGATGCTGCACCGAGCCCTCGTTGACGGTGATCGAGGACCACACGTCCTCGTCGTTGCGGCCCTTCATGTCCAGAAGCCTGGCCAGGTACTTGTTGCGCACGTTGAAGCTGCCCGACAGCGTCTTGTGCGTGAAGCTGTTGGCGGCCATGGGCTCGATGCCCGGCGAGGCGCCGCCGCAGATGATCGAGATCGAGGCGGTGGGCGCGATCGCGATCTTGTTGGAGAAGCGCGCCAGCACGCCGGTATCGGCGGCGTCGGGGCACGGCCCCCGCTCTTCCGCCAGCTTGACCGAGGCGGCGTCGGCGGCGCGGCGGATGTGCTTGAACATGCGGATGTTCCACGCCTTGGCCATCGCGCTCTCGAACGGGATGCCCTTCATCTGCAGGAACGAGTGGAAGCCCATCACGCCCAGGCCCACCGAGCGTTCGCGCATCGCCGAGTACTTGGCGCGCGCCATCGTGTCGGGCGCGTGGTCGATGAAGTCCTGCAGCACGTTGTCGAGGAAGCGCAGCGTGTCCTCGATGAATCGCGGATCGTCCTGCCATTGCGTGAAGGTCTCGAGATTGAGCGAGGACAGGCAGCACACCGCCGTGCGGTCCTGGCCGAGGTGGTCGATGCCCGTCGGAAGCGTGATCTCGCTGCACAAGTTCGAGGTCTTGACCGTGAGCCCGGCCAGCTTGTGATGTTCGGGCATCGCCCGGTTCACGTGGTCGATGAAGACGATATAGGGCTCGCCGGTCTCCACCCTCGCGGTCAGGATGCGGATCCAAAGCTGGCGGGCCGAGATGCGCCGGATGACCTGGCCGTCGCGCGGGCTGGTCAGCGCCCATTCCTCGTCGGCCACGACCGCGCGCATGAAGGCGTCGCTGACCAGGATGCCGTGGTTGAGATTCGGCGTCTTGCGGTTAGGGTCGCCGCCCGTGGGACGGCGGATTTCGACGAACTCCTCGATCTCGGGATGGCTGACCGGCAGGTAGACGGCTGCGCTGCCGCGCCTAAGCGAACCCTGGCTGATCGCGAGGGTGAGCGAGTCCATCACCCGCACGAAGGGAATCACGCCCGAGGTCTTGCCGTTCTCGCCGACCTTCTCGCCGATCGAGCGCAGATTGCCCCAATAGCTGCCGATGCCGCCGCCGCGCGCCGCCAGCCAAACGTTTTCGTTCCATAGGCCCAGGATGCCCTCGAGGCTGTCGGTCGCCTCGTTGAGGAAGCAGGAGATCGGCAGGCCGCGCTGGGTGCCGCCGTTGGAGAGAATCGGCGTCGCCGGCATCAGCCACTGGTTCGAGATGTAGTCATAGAGCCGTTGCGCATGGGCATGGTCGTCGCCGTAGCGCGAGGCCACGCGCGCGAACAGATCTTGGAAGCTCTCCCCCGGCATCAGATAGCGGTCGGACAGCGTGGCCTTGCCAAACTCGGTCAGGCGGTTGTCGCGCGTGCGGTCGATATCCACACGATGCGCGCGCTCTACCTGTACGGCGTCAAACACCATCCCCCTCCATCTTCCCCAAATCCACGGCCTGTGGATAACAAACATGTGCACAACATCTTGTGTGCTTGGGTTACGACGATACCTAGGACTTGAAAGCTCGCCAAGTCGAACAAAACAGGAACGATCGTGCATGGTACCGAAACGCCACGCTTGCGCAAGTGGATAGGCGGTGGAAACGATCTCGACGCCCGCCGGGAAGCCTTAGGAGCAACGCGGCGGGTTGGAGTGTTTATACAAAAACATGTATAGGGGGGGGTCGATGCTTGCGCGCGCCAAGCCCATCGAATTTCGCGGCACCGCATTGGTCGACTTGCGAGCCTTCCCAGCTTCCGCCCGCCAGCAAGCGGGCTATCAGCTGGACCGCGTGCAATGGGGCGCGAACCGGACGATTGGAAACCAATGCCGAGCATCGGCAGCGGCGTGCGGGAGATTCGGATTCGCGATTCGTCGGGTGCGTTTCGCCTCGTCTATTTAGCGAGGTTTGCCCGGGCGGTGTTCGTCCTGCATTGCTTTCAGAAGAAGACCCCGAAGACCGGCCGCAGCGACTTGGCGCTCGCAAGGCAACGCTACCACGACCTGCTCAAGGAGTTGAGACAATGACCAAGAAACGTTTCGCCAGCGTCTGGGATGCCATCGAGCCGTCCGCCGCCGAGGCGGAGAACATGCGCCTGCGCTCCATGCTAGTGATGGCGCTCAAAGAGCACATTCAGCGCGCTGCGCTCAGCCAGGCGGAGGCCGCAAGACTGTTCCACGTCACGCAGCCGCGTATCTCCAACCTGATGCGCGGCAGGATCAATCTGTTCAGCATTGATACGCTGGTAAACATGCTGACCGCCGCTGGACTGCAGGTCGAGATCAAGGTCAAGAAGGCGGCCTAACCGATCCCCCATGTGCGGACGATTCCTTTTGACCGCGCCGATCGAGGCCATCCGGCGCATCTTCGCCGTCGAGGCCGTGCTGAATCTGGCGCCGCGGTACAATATCGCGCCGACCCAGGAAACGCCTGTCGTGCGCCTCGACCAGGCGGGCGGGCGGGCATTGGCGATGTTGCGCTGGGGCCTGGTTCCGTCCTGGGCCAAGGACGCGACGATCGGTGCCAAGCTGATCAACGCGCGGGCCGACACGGTCGCGACCAAGCCCTCCTTCCGTGCCGCCTTCCGCCAGCGCCGCTGCCTGGTGCCGGCCGACGGGTTCTACGAGTGGCAGGCCGGCCTGCCCGGCAAGCCCCGGCCGGGCAAGCCGAAGCAGCCCTATCTGATCGCGCGCGCCGACAAGGCGACTTTCGCCTTCGCCGGGCTGTGGGAGCATTGGCGGGACGGCGGGCAGGTCCTGGAGACTTTCACCATCATCACCACCGACGCCAACAAGACCCTGATGCCGATCCATCACCGCATGCCGGTGATCCTCGACCCGGGCAACTACGCGGCCTGGCTGGATCCGAAGAACAAGGACGCGGAAGCGTTGCTCAAGCCGGCGCCCGACGATGCGCTCACCGCGATCCCGATCTCGACCCGGGTCAACGCGGTGCGCAACGACGATCCCAGCCTGATCGCGCCGGTCGCGAGTGATCCGCCGGCGCCGGCGAGCGGCGCAGGTTCGGCCATGCGCCCCGCGCCCAAAGCGAAAGGCGCCGGGCCGGCACAAGGCAGCCTGTTCTAGACGCCGTCGCCCATATGCAACGGCGCGCGAATAATCTCGCGTACCTGATCGACCCGCTTGCGCCTGCCTGCAACCGTTAGCATAATACGGTGCTGTTCTTGCGATGCCGATGCCAGGAGAGGGAGTCATGGGCAGGATCGCCGCCGCAGCATTCTCCGTCAGCGCTTGGATTTTCGCCGCTGCGGCCGCCGAGGCCGCGCTGGTCACCTACCAGTTCACCGGGACGGTAACTTTCTCCAGCGTGGCGGGCGTATCGCCCGGCGACGCCATTGCCGGCTTCTACACGTTCGATAACGCCGTCGCCGACGCCTTCGAGGAACCGCCGCCGATCCCCGACGGCAGCGGCCCGCATGTCGGTATCTATCCGCAGACCACGCCCGCCGGGTTCCAGATCGGCGGCTTCAGCGTGCTCACCACCTTCGACAGCACGGGGTTCGGCGCCATCTACACCTTGAACGACCGCTTCGGCATCGACAACTATGGCGTGAATGTCGGATCGATCTTCAGCCTGACCCTGCAGGACACCAGCCAAACCCTGCTGAGCTCGGACGACCTGCCGGCATCGCCGCCCGATCCGTCGCAGGCCAGTTCGACCCAATTCTATTATGACCGCGGGGCGATCATCGGCGTCCTGGAGACGATCGTCGTCGGCCCGCCGAACGTCTTCGACGTCCCCGCGCCTGCGGCAGTCGGATTGTTGCTGGCGGGATTGGCCGCCGTCGGATTGACGGGCCGCCGCCGCGCCGCCTGACGCCTGCCGCCCTCGCCTGAGCATAGCGGCCATGCGCCGGATCGCAGCGGCCTTCGATTTGCATGCGCCGACCGCATGGGACGGCATCGGGCAGGTCGCTTGACCACGCGCCGCGCCGTTCCTAGTGTCGCCTGCATCGCACGAGGAGAGATCCGGCCATGGTCGCGCGAATCCAATCCGTCGGGGAAAAGTCGGCCGAGCGCCGCATGCGCGAGGACTTGGCGGCGGTGCATCGGCTGGTCGAGCGCTTCGGCTGGACCGAGCTGATCTACAACCACGCCACCGCCCGCGTACCGGGGAGGCCGGACCACATGCTGGTCAAGCCCGATCGGCTGCTCTACCAGCAGGTCAACGCCTCGAACCTGGTGGAATGCGACCTCGACGGCAACCTGCCGCCGGGCGCGCCCGTCATCAACCGCACCGTGCCGGTGATCCACGGCGCCATCTACAAGGCGCGGCCCGACGTGCACGCGATTCTGCACACCCACACGCCGGCCGGCATGGCGGTATCGGCGATGGAGTGCGGCCTGCTGCCGCTGAACCAGACGGCGATGCAGTTCTACAACCGCATCGGCTACCACGACTTCATGGGCGTTGCCGACGATTTCGAGGAATGCGCGCATCTGGTGCGCAATCTGGGCCCGCACGGCGCCATGATCATGCGCAGCCACGGGCTTCTGACCGTGGGCTCCTCGGTCAGCCAGGCGTTCGTCCGGCTGTTCTATCTCGAGCGTTGCTGCCAGTCGCAGGTGATGGTCATGCAGGCCACGGCGAGCAACGCGACGCGCATGATCTTGCCCTCGCCCGAGGTCTGCGAGAAGACCGCGCGGTGCTGGGACGGAGACACGATGCAGCGCGAATGGCCGGCCTATATCGCGCTCCTGGATCGCGAAGAGCCGGATTACCGCGACTGATGTCGTGACCGACGACGCGCGCGGCCAGGCGGAAGCCTGGTGGACGACGTCGATCATCGACATGAAGCCGGGCGTGATCCGGTTGCGCGGCTACCCGATCGAGCAGCTGATCGGCAACGTCTCCTATGTCGAGACGGTGTGGCTGATGCTGCGCGGCGAGTTGCCGACCAAGGCCGAGGCCGCGTTGCTGGAATCCGCGCTGGTCGCGGCGGTCGACCACGGGCCGCAGGCGCCCTCGGTCGCGATCGCGCGGATGGCGATCTCCTGCGGCAACGACCTGAACCACGCGCTGGGCTCGGGCATCAACGTGCTGGGCGACGTCCACGGCGGCGCCGGACAGCAGGCCATGGAGCTCTACCGGGCGATCGCCGCGCGCCTGGACGGCGGCGAATCGCTCGAAACCGCGACGGCCGACGAAGTCGCCGCGTTTCAGGCCCACACCAAGCACCTGCCCGGTTTCGGCCACCGTTTCCATCCGGTCGATCCGCGCGCGCCGCGCCTGATGGCGCTGGTGGAGGAAGCGGCCAAGGCCGGCACGGTGAAGGGGCGGTACCGCGCCATCGGTCTTCAGGTCGAGGCGGCACTGGCGAAACGCGCGAAGCGCAAGGTGCCGATGAACATCGACGGTGCCACCGCCGTGATCTTCTGCGAGCTCGGCTTCCCCCCGCCGCTCGGCCGCGGCCTGTTCCTGCTCTCGCGCACGGTCGGCCTGCTCGCCCATGCCTGGGAACAGATGAACGAGGCCAAGCGCATCAAGGGCCCGCTGCCGCAGGGTTGGCTCCATGCGTATGCGGGCCCGAAGCCGCGCGACTTCGGGCGCTGAGCCTTGCCGCTGCGGGAACCGGCGATGTCGCCCGCATGGAAAGGCGGCTGCGCATCGCACATAGAATCGTGCGGAATCGGCCGAACGCACGGGATGAACGCCATGGCCCTCAACCTCGCCGCGGAGAGCAAGGACTACGCCGACCACTACTGGGAGCACGGTTACGCCATCCTGCGCGGCCTGTTCACCAGGGTGGAGATGGCGGAGATCCAGGCCGAGACGCAGCGCATCTACGCGGAGGGGCTGAAGCACCATGCCAGCTACCGCGACCGCAACGTCTACTACGAGATCCTGCCCGAGGCCTTCGCCGGCAGGCGCTACGTGCTGCAGGCGCACTGGATGGCCTGGATCAGTCCGCTGTTCGAGAGGCTGCGCCGCGACCCGCGCTACCTGATGGCGCTGGAGCCCCTGCTTGGCCGCAACATCAAGCAGCCGGCCCAGCAGATCCACTGGAAGCCGCCCGGCGCCGGGCTGACCGGCTATCGCTTCCACCAGGACCTGCGCTTCCGCGAGCGCGACGCGAATTTCGAGAAGATCATGACGAGCTGGATCAACACCGGCCTTGCCATCGACCCGGCGACGCGCGCGAACGGCTGCCTGCGCGTCATCAAGGGGAGCCATCGGAAGGGCTATCTTGGCCTGTCGGACGACGGGCCGCTAATGAAGGGCGCGACGCAGGACGAGGAATTGAAGCGCGCCGGCCTCGACCTCAAGGACATCGTCGACGTCGAGCTGGAGCCGGGCGACCTGGCGATCTGGGGCCTGTTGACCGTGCACGGCTCGGACGCCAACCGCTCGGCCAGGGACCGCGCCTTCGCCATCTCGGGCTTCGTGAAGGCCGAGGACAGCGAGCGCGGCGAATGGGCCTTCCGCGACGGCCAGCCCGTGCCGCTCGGCCCCGAGCCCGCGATCTGCAAGTACGAGCAGCTGCGCGAGCGGCCCGGCCCGTTCTACGAAGACACGAAGTGGTACGCTGCCTGAGCGCCTCGCCGGAGCGTGAGGCTCAGGAGTTCTCGACCAGCAGCTTGAGCCGGGCGAGCGCGCGGTCCGAATCGCGCGACACGCGGTCGAGATAGGCGCGCACCTCGTCGAGCGGCTCGGGTTCGAGCGCAAATCGGCTTTCGCGCCCGACCTTGACCGCGCGCACGACGCCCGCGCCCTCGAGCACCTTCAGATGCTTGGTGACGGCCTGGCGTGTCAGATGCCTGCCTTGGGTCAGCCGCGCGATCGAGCGCGGCTCGCCCTCCACCAGCTTGGCGAGCAGCGACACCTGCGGCGGTCGACTCGAGCGAGGCCGCGGCGATACGCAACCTCTTTGTCGCGCTTTTTCATCCTCGCTATTGCAGACTTTTCTCCGCCCGCAGGCGCTCGACCGCCAGGTCCACGAAAGCGCGCACGCGCGCACTGGCGCGGCGGCCCTCGTGGTGCACGACATGGATCGGCACCGGCGGCAGCTCGAAATCCGCCAGCACGACCTTGAGCCGCCCCGCGCGCAGCTCGGGCGCCACCTGGTAGGAGAGCACACAGGCCAGCCCGCGTCCCGCCACGGCCGCGGCGATCGCGACCTCCGCGGTGTTCGCGACCAGGCGCGCCGGCAGGCGGATCGTCTGGGTGCGCTGGCCCATCCAGAACGACCATTCCTGGGCCGGGCCGATCGGCGCGAAGGCGATGGCGTCGAACCGCGCGAGATCCGATGGCGCGCGCGGCGTGCCGTGCTGCGCGAGATAGGTGGGCGACGCGCAGATCACGCGCCGGACCGCCCCCACCCGCACGGCGGTCAGCGACGAGTCGGCGAGATGCGCGATGCGGATCGCCACGTCGTAGCCCTCGTCGATCAGGTCGACCAGGCGGTCGGCCAGGAACAGGCGCGCCGCCACCTGCGGATGGCGTTCGGCGAAGGCGACCACGATCGGCGCCACGTAAAGCCGGCCGAACATCGCAGGCGCGGTGATGGCGAGCGGCCCGCGCGGCTCGGCATGCGCGCCGGCCGCCGAAGCCTCGGCCTCTTCGACCGCCGCCAGGATGCGCTTGCAGTCGGCCAGGTAGCGCAAGCCCGCCTCGGTCAGGCGCAGGCGGCGGGTCGTGCGGTGCATCAGCCGCGTGCCGACGCGCTCCTCCAGGGCGGCAATGGCGCGCGTCGCCGCCGGCGCGGAAAGGCCGAGGCCGCGCGCCGCGGCGGCAAAGCCCTCGCGCTCCGCCACCGCCACGAACGCCCGCATCGCGTCCAGCCGGTCCATCCGACTATTTCATATTCTGCAATAGTCAATTGTCAACACGGGGCATTCTTTCCTTTTCGCCGGACGGCCATCTTGGCTCCACGCCAGCCAGCACAAGGAGCCTCGCCATGACCCTGCCCCTCAAGCCCATCCGCTTTTATCGCCATGCGCTTTCCGGCCACGCGCATCGCGTCGAATTGCTCATGACCATGCTCGGCCTGCCTTTCGAGACCGTCGAGATCGACCTGGCGCGCGGCGAGAACCGCACGCCCGAATTCCTGGCCCGTAACCCGTTCGGCCAAGTGCCGGTGATCGAGGATGGCGATGTCACGCTCTACGACAGCAATGCGATTCTGGTCTACCTAGCGCAGCGCTACGACGCGGCGGGCAATTGGCTGCCGCGCGATCCCGTGGCGGCGGCGCGCGTGCAGCAGTGGCTGTCGGTGGCGGCCGGACCGCTCGTCAACGGGCCGAACGCCGCGCGGCTGGCCGCGCTGTTCGGCACCCCGCTCGACCACGACCGGGCGCTGGCGATCGCCGGCCACCTGTTCGGCGTGATGGACCGCCACCTGGCGAACACGCCCTACCTCGCGGGCGAGGCGCCGACCGTCGCGGACCTCGCGGTCTACGCCTATACCGCCCATGCGCCTGAGGGCGGCGTGTCGCTCGACGCCTTCCCCCGCCTGCGCGCGTGGCTCAAGCGCATCGAGGCCCTGCCCGGCTTCGTGGCGATGCGCAAGACGCGCACCAAGGTGCCGGCGTGACGGGCGACGCGCCCTTCCATCCGGGCGAGCGGGCGGTGCAGGCGCGCTACGGCCTGGCCGAGCGCATGGACCACGGCGGCCGCCGGTCGATCCGCGCCTTCATGCCCGACCAGCACCGCGAGCTGTTCGCGAAGCTGCCCTATCTCGTCGTCGGCAGCCTGGACAGGGCCGGCCGGCCTTGGGCCTCGATTCTGACCGGCCGGGCCGGCTTCATCCGCACGCCCGACGCAAGGACCATGCGGGTCGACGGCCGGCCGGCCGACGGCGATCCGCTGGCGGCGAACCTTGCGGTCGGCGCGAAGCTCGGCCTGCTCGGCATCCAGCTCGAGGCCCGCCGGCGCAATCGCATGAACGGCATCGTGACGGAAACCGATGCGAAGGGCTTCGCCGTCGCGGTGGGCCAGAGCTTCGGCAACTGCCCGCAATACATCCAGGCACGCGCGCCGGGGCTTCTCCTGGGCGCGGCGGCTCCCGGCCCGGTCGTGCCTGAAGGGCCGGTGCTTCCGCCGCGCGCGGCGGCGCTGGTCGGCGGCGCCGACACGTTCTTCATCGCCACGGCCTCAGCCGACCCGGACGCGGACGACCGCGCCGAGGGGGTCGACGTCTCGCATCGCGGCGGCAAACCCGGTTTCGTGCGGCTGACCGCGCAAGACGGCCGCACGGTCCTCGCCTGGCCCGATTTCCGCGGCAACATGATGTTCAACACGCTGGGGAATATCGCGGTCAATCCCGGCGCCGGTCTGCTGTTCGTCGATTTCGCGACCGGCGACGTGCTGCAGGTGACCGGCACGGCCGCCGTCGTGTGGGACGGGCCGGAGGTGGAAGGCTTTGCCGGTGCCGAACGGCTGCTGTGCTTCCGGGTCGAGGAAGGCGTGTGGCGCACGGGCGCCTTGCCGCTGCGCTTCACGCCGCCCGAGCCTGCCCCGCAACTTGCCGCGACAGGGACATGGCGCTGAGGATCAGGCCGCGTCGGCCTTGGCTGACGCCGGTGCGCCGGGGCGCGCAGCCGCGGCGCGCGGTCCGGCACTTGTCTAAAATACTCGCCAATTGCGCGTGAAAAGAAATGAACTGACAACCATGCCGATCGGCGCGTAGGGTCAAGAAAAATGCGTCGGGAGGAGCAAGCATGACCATGGCCACGGTCGCCGAGCTGCGCAAACGCATCGAGCCGTCCGACCGGCTGTTCGCCGAGGGACGCATCGAGGAGGCCTGCGCGGCGCTCATCCCGCTGGCCGAGGCGGGGGTGCGGTATTTCCGGCCCTATCACAATCTCGGCGCCTACAACTACCGGCTGCGGCGCTACGCCGAAGCGATCGACTATCTCACCGCCGCGATCGAGCGGTATCCCGAGAACTGGCAGTCGCATTTCATCCTCGGCCAGGCCTGCCTTGCGACCAAGCAGTTCGACCGATCCGAGTTGGCGTTCCGCACCGCGCTCGCCATGGCGCCGGACAATCTGCGCATCGCCGTATGGCTGGCGCGCTGCCTTGGCCAGCGCGGCGATCGCGCCGACGCCGACGTGGTGATCCGCGGCACCGCCGCCAGGATCGGCTGGGACACGCCGGCGGCCAGGCAGCTCACTTTCGCGCAGGAGCCTTGGTTCCTCGCGCATATCCCCAACTGGCGCAGGCACCTGGCGCCCGCCATGGGCAGGACCGGCCGCGCGCTCGAGATCGGCTGCATGGAGGGTCTGTCCGCGATCTGGACGATCGAGCACCTGCTGGCGCCCGACGGCGGCATCGTCGTCAACGACCTGGCGTTCCGCCCGAATTTCCTCGACAACCTGCGCAATGCGGGGTTGGACCATCGCGCCACGCTGCGCCCCGGCTCCTCGGAGCTGGTGCTGCCGCATCTGCCCGAGGCCGGCTTCGATTTCGTCTATGTCGACGGCGACCATCGCCCCTCGGGTGCGTTCCGCGACGCGGTCAACGCGCTGGCGGTCGCGCGCGACGGCGGGTTCATCGTGCTCGACGATTTCGGCAAGGAGAACGAGCGGACCGCGCTCGGCCTCGGCCTGTTTCTGCGGATGTTCGCCGACCAGCTGGAGATCCTCGACCAGTCCTACCAGGTGTTCCTGCGCCGCCGCACGCCGGCACCGCGGCTCGGCGAGCGCGCGACCGGGCTGCTCGAGGCCGCGATCGACCAGGGCAGCGCCGCCGAGTTCGCGTCCCTGCCGCGCGGCGACGCGGCCCGGCTTTCCTGGCTGCGCCGCGGCGGGGCGCGACTGCGCGCGCAATAGCGCGCTCCTGCCGGTCACCGCTCCCGCCAGCATCGCAGGACCGGCGGTGCCGCCGATACTCTCGGCGGCATCCTCTGCTATCCTGCGCCGGCGCCCGCCCGGGCGCACCCGGCTCTTTCTGCGCGTGACGCCATCCATGAACGACGACGCCCAGGAGAAAGACGCGCCGCTGCGCTACGACATCCGGCTGCTCGGACGCATCCTGGGCGAGACCCTGCGGGCGCAGGAGGGCGAGGCGGTGTTCGCGACGGTCGAGCGCATCCGCCAGACCTCCGTGCGCTTCCACCGCGACGGCGATCCGGCCGCGCTCGGCGAGCTGACGCAGGCGCTGGCGGGGCTGCCGCCCGACCAGGCAGTCAAGATCATCCGCGCCTTCGGCTATTTCTCGCATCTCGCCAACCTGGCCGAGGACCAGCACCACATCAGGCGCACCCGCGCGCACGCGATCGCCGGGTCGGCGCCGCGCGAGGGGTCGATGGCATACGCCCTGGCCCATGCGCGCGATTGCGGCATCACGCGCGCCCGGCTGGAACGGTTCTTCGCCGAAGCTGCCTGCCGGCCGGTGCTGACCGCGCACCCCACCGAGGTCCGGCGCAAGAGCGCGATCGACCGCGAGATGGAGGTCGCGCGACTGCTGGCGGAACGCGACCGCATGCAGTTCACGCCCGAGGAACTGGTGCAGAACCGCAAGGCGCTGCGCCGCGCGGTGCTGACCCTGTGGCAGACCAGCGTCCTGCGCGACACGCGCCTGCGCGTGCTGGACGAGGTCAACAACGGGCTGTCCTTCTACGACCACACATTCCTGCGCGAACTGCCGCGCTTCTACGAGGAGCTGGAGGACGGCATCGCCGCAGCGAACCCGGCCTGGGCGGGCATCGAGCCGCCCTCGTTCCTGAGAATCGGCAGCTGGATCGGCGGCGACCGCGACGGCAATCCGTTCGTCACCGCCGACGTGCTGCGCCAGGCGCTGGCCCTGCAGAGCCGCCGGGCGATCGGCTTCTACCTTGAGGAGCTGCATCTGCTCGGCGGCGAGCTTTCGCTTGACGGCCGGTCGATCCGCGTGACGCCGGCGCTCGGCGCGCTGGCGGAGAAGTCTTCCGACCGCGCCCCACAGCGCCAGGACGAGCCCTACCGCCGCGCCATCGCCGGCGTCTACGCGCGGCTGGCCGCGACCGCCCGCACGCTCGTCGGGCTGGAGGCGCCGCATCCCGCGCTGGGCGAGGCCGCCGCCTACGGCGACGCGGCAGAGCTGCACGCCGACCTCGACGTGATCCACGACTCGCTGTCGGCCAACGGCTCGGCCCCGATCGCGCGCGGGCGGCTGCGGCGCCTGCGCCGCGCGGTCGACGTTTTCGGCTTCCATCTGGCGTCGATCGACCTGCGGCAGAATTCCGAGGTGCACGAGCGCGTGGTGGCCGAGCTCTTGGAGACGGCGAGCCCCGGCACGGCCTATCGCACCCTGGGGGAAGAGGCGCGCGTCGCGCTGCTGCTGGCCGAGCTCAAGACGCCGCGGCCGTTGGTCTCGCCCTTTCTCGCCTATTCCGAGGAAACCGCGGGCGAGCTCGCGATCGTGCGCGCGGCGGCCGAGGCGCATCGGCGCTACGGCAAGCCCGCGGTCGAGAACTACGTGATCTCCAAGGCCGACGGGGTGTCGGACGTGCTTGAGGTCGCCCTGCTCCTGAAGGAGACCGGCCTTCTGCAACCGTGCGATTCGGCGCTCGACGTCAACATCGTGCCGCTGTTCGAGACGATCGGCGACCTGCGCAACGCGGGCCCGGTGATGGACCGGCTGCTCGCCCTGCCCGACTACCGCCGGCTGCTGCAAAGCCGCGGCGACCGGCAAGAGGTCATGCTCGGCTATTCCGACAGCAACAAGGATGGCGGCTACCTGACCTCGACCTGGGAGCTCTACAAGGCCGAGATCGCGCTGGTCGAGGCGTTCAGGCGCCACGGCGTACGGCTGAGCCTGTTCCACGGACGCGGCGGGTCGGTCGGCCGCGGCGGCGGGCCGAGCTACCAGGCGATCCTCGCCCAGCCGCCGGGGGCGGTCGAGGGCGCCATCCGCGTGACCGAGCAGGGCGAGGTGATCGCCGCGAAGTACTCCAACCCCGAGGTCGGAAGGCGCAACCTGGAGATCCTCGCCGCGGCCACGCTGGAGGCTACCTTGCTGCAGGGCGACCAGCCGGCGCCGCGCGCCGAGCACCTGCAGGCGATGGAGGCGCTTTCGGCGCACGCCTTCCGCGCGTACCGCGCGCTGGTTTACGAGACCGAGGGATTCGAGAAGTACTTCTGGGAATCGACGGTGATCGGCGAGATCGCCAACCTGAACATCGGCAGCCGTCCGGCCTCGCGCAGGAATTCGCGCAAGATCGAGGATTTGCGCGCCATCCCCTGGGTGTTCAGCTGGTCGCAATGCCGGCTGATGCTGCCCGGCTGGTACGGCTTCGGCGCGGCGGTGAAGGCCTTTGTTGCCGAGCGGCCGCGGGACGGGCTCGCCACGCTGCAGGCCATGCACCGCGAATGGCCGTTCTTTCGCACGCTGCTGTCGAACACCGACATGGTGCTGGCCAAGAGCGACATCGCCATCGCTGCGCGCTATGCCGAGCTGGTGGCCGACGCGACCCTGCGCACGGCGATCTTCGATCGGCTCAAGGCGGAATGGCAGGCCTCGGTGGAGGCGGTGCTGGCGATCGGCCGACAGAAGACGCTGCTGGAAGGCAACCCGCTGCTCGCCCGCTCGATCCGCAACCGCTTTCCCTATCTCGACCCGCTGAACCACGTGCAGATCGAGCTCTTGAAGCGCCACCGGTCCGCCGGCGGGGCCGATCCCGCGGTGCTGCGCGGCATCCACATGACGATCAACGGCATCGCCGCCGGCCTGCGCAACAGCGGGTGACGTGCCGCGCGGCCCATCCGCGCCTTGGCTATGAATTTTTACTCATAGCATCCGGGAGATGCGGTGTGCGCGAGCCCGTGTTGCGAGCATTATTGTTTAGATATGTGCTATCCAAGGTAATTCTCCGCTCACCGTTTGTTAGTCATTCCGCTTTATTAATGAATCAACCAGAAGCGGCCGATCAGGACGATGGTGCCGGTACACGATGTTCCGCCTGCTTCGCTCCGTCACCGTCACGAGCATCCTGGCGCTCGCCATTGCGCTGGGCCCATTGGTCTGGTTCCGGTTCGAGCCCGCGCAGCTTGACCCGCTGCGCCTCGGCATCATCGTTGGCGCGCTCTGGACCGCGCTGTTCCTGATCGTGCATGTCGGCGACCGGGTCATGCGCCACCAGTACAAGGAACTGACGGGCATGCGCGACCGGGTGCGCACGCAGGCCGAGGCCCTGGAGAACGAGGCCCGGCAGCGCCAGCTGGCCGAGCGCGAGGTCCTGGTGCTGCGCGAGATCGAGATCAGCCAGCGCGCCCTGCATTCGCTGGTCAAGAACCTCAGCCACGAATTGCGCACGCCGCTGAACGCGATCATCGGCTTCTCGCAGCTGATCGCCGCGAAAGCGCAAGACGCGCCGGCAAGCGAGCGCACGGCGGAGTACGCCGGGCACATCGAGACCTCGGCGCAGCACCTGCTGTCGCTGCTCAATTCGATCCTCGAGCTGGCGAAGGCCGAGGCCGGGGAGCTCAAGCTCGACGAAAACCCGATCGACGTGCACGTCGTCGCGGCCGATTCCCTCCGGATGTTCGCCGGGCAGGCCGAGCGCGCCGGCATCGCGCTGGCCAATTTGGTGCCGGTCGATCCGCCGCCGCTGCTGGTGGACGAGCGGCTTTTCCGCGAGATGCTGCGGCACCTGCTGTCGAACGCCGTCAAGTTCACGCCGCCGGGCGGCCGCGTGACGGTCGACGCGCGGCTGCAGTCCGACGGCGCGATGCGCGTCGAAGTGGCGGATACCGGGGCGGGCATCCCGCCGCACCAGCTCCCGCGCGTCATGGCGCCGTTCGGCCAGGTCAACGACGGGCTGGACCGTCTGCACCAGGGCACCGGCCTCGGGCTGCCGGTGGTGAAGTCGCTGGTCGAGTTGCACGGCGGCATTTTCCAGATCGAAAGCCAGACGGAACGGGGCACGCGCGCCATCGCCCTGTTCCCCGCCCAACGCGTGCAGCGCCGCGCGGCGTGAGTCCCCGCCCCATGCCGGGCCGCACCCGGCAAACGTCCGTGAACGAAGCAAATCGCCTGTGGCTGTGCTTTTGTGCACAGACGGCGGGACGCGCCGTCTGATATTCCGTCGTTTCGGCCGCAGGATCCTCAGACCGCAAGGGCTGGTCGGTCTGCGACAGACAGAATTCGTCGATCTCCCTCGGTCCGACCCGCGGCACAGACACAGGGGGCTATGGCGATGAAGCAAGCATCCATGGACAGGAGCCCGGCGCGCCGCCATCTCGGGCGACGCCGCTTCCTGGCCGGTACCGCTGCGGTACCCTTCGCCGCGATGGCTCCGGGTCGCGGCTGCGCAGGCACGCCGACCGTCGGCTATCTCAGCTTCAATACGCGCCAGGAAAGCGCGCCGATACGCGACGCAATCCTGGATGGATTGGCCGATCAAGGATTCAGCGTGCCGCGCAATCTGCGCTGGCTCGAGCGCTACGCCGACGGCCTCCCCGATCGGGTGGAGCCTCTCGCGCGTGAACTGCTCGCCGAAGGCGCCGACGCGATCGTCGTGAACGGCGCTGCGACCCGGCGCACGATCGCAGTCGCGGCCGATCGCGTCCCCGTGGTTTACGGCTTCAGCGGCGATCCGATGGCGGCCGGTTTCGCCGACAGCCTGTCGCGGCCGCGCGGCAACGCGACCGGCCTCAGTCTCATGATTGTCGAGATCAATGCCAAGCGGATCCAGATCCTCAAGGACATCGCACCGGCCACGCGACGCATCGCGCTGATCTCGCACCCGAACCACCCCGGCGAGGCCGGCGAGGTCGAGGTCTGCCGGCGCACCGTGGCAAGCCTCGGCATCGACCTCCTGTACATGCCCGTTCAAAGCCGCGAGGACATCGACAGGGCCCTCGCGCAGGCCGCCGCCGCCGCGGCCGACGCGGTTGTTGCGCTGCCCGACAGCATCACCACCCCCAACCGGGAGCGCATCGCGGCCTGGGCCATAGCCCAACGTGTCCCTTCCGCATCCGGCTGGGCCGTGTTCGCGCAAAGCGGTGCCTTGATGACCTACGGCCCCAACCAGCGCGACTGCTATCGCCGGGTCGGCTATTTCGCCGCCCGCGTGCTTGCCGGCATCAAGCCGGCCAATCTGCCGATCGAGCAGCCCACCCGCTTCGAGCTGGTGCTGAACCTGCGCACAGCGCGGGCGATCGGCCTACCGCTCACCGAGACGCAACTCGCCCAGGCGGACGATATGATCGAATGACGCGGCGGTGGCGTGGCTTGGCCGCGTGTCTCCGTATCGATCGAATGTCGTCTTTAATTGTCTAAAATAAAGGACGACTCTTTGATTCATTCGCCCAGCCGTGCGATTGCGCACAATATTGGTGTGACCCTTGTCACATCTCCGCAAAATCGCCTTGCATTTTGGCGAATATTGTCCTAGGTTTTTCGAGCACACGGCGAATGCGGTCGCAGGGACCGCGGTGTGCGCCGTCCGCCAGGTAGGAGGACACCATGATCAGGATGATCCGCAAGTTCGCCGCCGACGATACCGGCGCCACCGCCATCGAGTACGGGCTGATCGCGGCCCTCGTGTCCGTCGCGGCGATCGTCTCGCTGCAGTCCATGGGCACCTCGCTCGGCGGTCTTTTCGGCAAGGTTTCCAGCGCACTTTCCTCGGTCGTCGGCAGCGGCGGCTGACCGCCGCCGCTGCGACCGCGCTCCGGCAGAACTTGCGCGCATGGCGGCGCGCGGGACCTCGCGGCGCCGCGTGCGTTGCCGTCAAGACCCAGCACAGGAGCCAAGCGATGCGTTGGCATTTCCGCGGCGGGCTGTCGCATATCGAGATTCGCCAGGGCGACCGGCTTCTGCTGCCGTTTGCCGGCTGCGCATGGCTGGAGGGCCCGATCGGACCGGAGGAGCCGCGGCCGGTATTCGCGGCATTTCTCGAGGTGGTCCGGCGCGACGACCTGCTGATCCGCGCGATCCGGGACGATGCGGCTGCCGCCGCCCGGCGGCGCAACGCGCCGGCTGCCGACGCGGACGGCTGCCTCTACTGCCTGGGCAACACGGTCCACGTCGTGCTGGGTCTGGGCGACGACGCGATGGACGAGGTGCAGCGCGCGCTGATGGCGCCCCTGCCCACGCGCGACTTCTTCGTGAACGTCGAGGTGGATTTTCCCGGCTTCGCCGGCGAGTGCGGCCGCATCGAGCCGGGCGTCGTCACCCGCAAGGCCTTTCTCGCCGGGCAATGCGCCATCCACTTCGCGGGCTGCGAGCTCAGCGTCGGCTATGGCGACGCGATGGCGGTTCCGATCGCCGCCGTCGCGCATCCCGGCACGGCGGCGCCGGAGGGCGGCGGGCTTCGACCCTAGATGCGGGCTTGCACGGCGGCTTGGAACAGCGCCGCGCAGCGAGAAGGGATCCGGCTGTTGTCAGCATAGTGTCCCCCCGGCGCACCGGATCCCTTCTCCTTCTTTCCCGACCGCGATCCCCGGTTGCATCGCCAGCATGGCTGCGCCCCTGGCGCGGCCGCGCGCGTTCCACTAACGTTGCGTCCGATCTTCCATCCCCGAATGCGATCGGACGCCCATGCCCGACCAGGTACTGACCAACTCCAAGATCGTCGCCGCCTATCGCGAGCGCACGCCGGGATCGGCGCGGCTGGCCGAGGAGGCGCAGCGCCTGCTGCCCAGCGGCATTACCCACGATTCCCGTCTGTGCGATCCCTACGGCATCTACGTGGAGCGTGCGCAGGGCCCGCGCAAGTGGGACGTCGACGGCAACGAATACGTCGACTATTTCGGCGGCCACGGCGCCCTGCTGCTCGGCCACAACCACCCGCAGGTGCTGGAAGCCACGCAGGCAGCACTCCGTCGGGGCACGCATTTCGGCGCCAACCACCCCGACGAGGTGCGCTGGGCGAAGCTCGTGACCGAACTCGTGCCCTCGGCGGAGCGGGTGCGGTTCACGTCGTCGGGCACCGAGGCGACGTTGATGGCGTTGCGCTTGGCGCGCGCCTATACCGGCAAGCGCTTCCTGGTCCGCTTCATGACGCATTTCCACGGCTGGCACGACCACATGACGGCCGGCCACAGCTCGCATTTCGACGGCACGCCGACCGCGGGCGTGGTGCAGGGGATCGCCGACAGCACGATCCTGCTGCCGCCGGGCGATATCCAGGCGATGCGCGCGGCGTTCCGGGGCCGCAACGACATCGCCGCCGCGATCCTCGAGCCCACCGGCGCCAGCTTCGGCATGGTGCCGCACACCCGCGACTTCGTGGCCGCGCTGCGCGAGGAAACCGCGAGGGCGGGCGCCGTGCTGATCTTCGATGAGGTGGTTACCGGCTTCCGCGTTTCCCCCTGCGGCGCGCAGGCCGTCTACAAGATCACGCCCGACCTGACCAGCCTCGCCAAGATCCTCGCCGGCGGCCTGCCGGGCGGGGCGGTCGCGGGGCGGCGCGAGATCCTGGACGAGCTCGATTTCAGGGCGACCGCGGCGAAGCAGCGCGAGAAGATCGCCCATCCCGGCACCTACAACGCCAATCCCGTCTCCGCCGCGGCCGGCATCGCGGCGCTCGGCATCATCGGCACGACCGACGCCTGTGCGCGCGCCAACGACTATGGGCAGAAGATGCGCGCGGCGCTGAACGAGGAGCTGGCGCGCGTCGGCGCCTCCTGGGCCGTCTACGGCGACTACAGCGGCTTCCACATGTTCCTCAATGCCAAGGGCCGCCGGATCGACCCCACGCGCTTCGACCCGCTCAAGGTCGACTATCGCGAGCTGACCGCCAATCCCAAGCCGCTGGCGCAGAAGTTCCGCCTGGCGCTGCTGGTCAACGGCATCGACTTCAACGGCAAGCTGAGCGGCGTGGTCTCGGCCACGCATGGCGAGGCGGAGCTCGAGCGCACCGTCGCGGGCTTCCGCGCCGCGCTGCAGCTCATGAAGGCGGAAGAGGAGCTGCCCGCCTCGGCGGCGTGATAGGCTCCGGGGCGCGGGGGCACCGGCAGACCCCCCGCTTGCGAAGACGCTTCGGCGTCCAAGCTCTGCTACCGGCCGGCGGCCCAGGGCCGCCTTGGAGGTAGCATGGATTCCGCAGGCACAAAGGCCATCGCGCCGCTGGTCCTGGGCCGCGCGCTGCGCGATTTCGGCGACGGGTTCGTCGCCATCCTGCTGCCGGTCTACCTGACGCAGCTCGGCTTCTCGCCGCTCGCCGTGGGCGTCATCGCCACCGCCGCCCTGCTGGGCTCGGCCTTGATGACGCTCGCGATCGGCATGCTGGGCGGCAGGCTCGGCCAGCGCCGCCTGCTGCTGGCGGCGGCCAATCTGATGATCGCCACCGGCGTAGCCTTTGCGATGGTGCACGACTACGCCGTGCTGCTGGTGGTGGCCTTCGCCGGCACGGCCAATCCCACCGCCGGCAATGTCAGCATCTTCGTGCCGCTGGAGCACGCGGTCCTGAGCGGCCGGGTCGCCGCCAAGGACCGCACCGCCGCCTTCGCGCGCTACAGCTTCTTCGGCCAGGCCGCGGGCGCGCTGGGCGCGCTGTCGGCCGCCGCGCCCGACTTCATGGCCCCGCTCGGTCTCGGCCAGCTCGGTGCGGTCAAGGCGATGTTCGTGCTCTATGCGCTGCTGGGCCTGCTGATCGCGCTTGCCTATGCCCGCATCCCGGCGCCCGCGCACGCGGAAGCCGGGAAGCCCGCGCCGCCGCTCGGCCCCTCCAAGCGCATCGTCTACAAGCTGGCCGGGCTGTTCGCGATCGACGCGTTTGCCGGCGGGCTGACCGTGCAGTCGCTGTTGGCGTTGTGGCTGTTCGAACGCTTCGAGCTTTCGCTCAGCGCCGCCAGCCTGTTCTTCTTCTGGGCCGGCGTGCTGTCGGCCTTCTCGCTGCCCGTGGCGGCCTGGCTCGCCAGGCATATCGGCCTGGTCAACACGATGGTGTGGACCCACATCCCCTCGAGCGTGGCGCTGATCGCGGCCGCCTTCGTGTCCGACCTCGCTGTCGCGCTGGGCCTTCTGCTGGTGCGCGCCGCGCTCTCGCAGATGGACGTGCCGACCCGCTCCTCCTACGTGATGGCGGTGGTGAGCGAGGCCGAACGCCCGGCGGCGGCCAGCGTCACCTCGGTGCCGCGCAGCCTGGCCTCGGCCGTCAGCCCCAGCATCAGCGGCGCAATGTTCGCCGCCGCATACCTGGCGCTGCCGTTGGTTCTCTGCGGCGTGCTCAAGATCGCCTACGACCTGCTGCTGCTCCACCAGTTCCGCCACGTGAAGCCGCCGGAGGAGCGATAGCGGGTGGCGAAAATTCAGTGATCCATCTCACGGACGGGAAGCGCCGCTACGCCTATCGTCGGCAAAGTGGCGCGCGCGCCCGCGCAATCAATCCTGGAGAATTCGCATGTCATTCCGCACGTTCATTGCCGCGTCCGTCGCGGCGCTCCTGACCGCGAGCGCGGCGTACGCCGCCGATCCCGCTCGCGCCTTCGCTACCCCAAATGCAGCCGCCATCGCGGCTGCCAAGGTGCCGGCCGGCGCGAAAGGGGCCCTGCCGCCCGTTGCCGCTCAGACGAGCATGGCCGGACGCGTCGTCGCGGCGCCCAGACCGGCGACGATGCCGGGCGTCGCCGCCGGAACTACCGGGCGCCCGGAATTGGACTTGCCCGGGGGTTCGGAACTGCAAATGCTCAACTTGCAAAGCATCTTGAGTCAGCGACAGCACGTCTTGACCTTGGGGACGAAAATCATCTCGAGCCTTGAGTGCAAGGACTGCATCAAGAATCTAGGCAAGTAGCCGCGTCGATCCTTCCATGGTGACGCCGCCCCGCCGATGGGCGTATGCTTGATGAAGCTGCAGGTCGGGGCTCGCTTCGTCGATGCCGGCCGCTGTGGCGACAGGGCCAAGGCGGTGACGACACCGGCGGCTTAGCGATCCCCGGAACCACCAGTTCAGGAGGATCACGATGACCATACGCAATCCCGTCGAATGGGGGGTGGACCAGGTTCGGCTGGCCGGCGCCGCCGTGGGGTCGGCCGCGCACGCCATCGGCGAGGAGGAGGCCAAGACCGCGCCGGCGATCCGGCGCATCACCGTCGCCGATCTCAAGGACGCGCTGGCCAGGGGTTTCGCCGATTTCGCGGCCTGCCGCACCGACATCATCTTCCTGTGCCTGATCTATCCGGTTGCGGGCATGGTGCTGTGGCGGGTCGCGGTCGACTTCGAGATGCTGCCACTGGTTTTCCCGCTCGCCGCCGGCTTCGCGCTGGTGGGCCCGCTGGCGGGCATCTCGCTCTACGAGATCAGCCGGCGGCGCGAGGAGGGCCGCCATGTGGCGCTGCCCGACGCGTTCGCGGTCGTGCGCTCGCATTCCTTCGGGTCGATCCTGGCGCTGGGGCTGATCCTGCTTCTGATCTACGCGGTATGGCTGATCGCCGCGCTATGGATCTACGACCTGACCCTGGGGCCCAAGCCGCCGGAATCGACTGCGGCGTTCGCCCACAGCATTTTCGCGACGCCCGCCGGCTGGGCGATGATCGCCGTCGGCATGGGCGTGGGTTTTCTTTTCGCGCTGCTGGTGCTGGTGATCAGCGTGGTGTCGTTCCCGATGCTGCTCGACCGCGACGTGCCGCTGCGCACGGCGGTCATGACCTCGGTGCGCGCGGTGATGGAGAACCCGGTGCCGATGGCGGCCTGGGGGCTGATCGTGGCGGGCGGGCTGGTGCTGGGCTCGATCCCGGCGCTGCTCGGCCTGATCGTGGTGATGCCGGTGCTGGGCCATGCGACCTGGCACCTCTACCGCAAGGTCGTGGCGCGGTAGGTGCGGTTACAGCCCGAAGATCGACGACAGGTTCGTGCGCTGGTTGAGCTGGGTCATCGCCTCGATGCTGGGCTGGACGACGGGCTCGGCGGCGGCCTTCAGCACCAGTGGCAGCAGGCCGACATCGCCGGCCGAGAGCAGGAACACGCCCGGCCGGCTCAAGACCCAGTGCACGGCCGGGCGGATGTCGTCCATCGCGTCCAGCGGCTGGTACCAGGTGGCGCGATCCCGGCGGGCGCCGGCTGCCCAGGGCCCGCGCGCGACGCCCTTGATCGTCTGCACCGCCACGTTGCGCGACTGCGCCAGCGCGACCGTCCGCTCGAAATCCGGCGCGTAGGTCTGGTGCTGGGCGGCGAACCAGTTCCACGGAAGCAGGATCGAATCGAAGTCGAAGCGCTCCAGGCTGCGGCGATGCATGGCGGCGACCGTCCAGCCATGGCCGGTCACGCCGATGAAGCGAACCAGCCCCTGCTCGCGCGCCTCGATGCAGGCATCGAGCGCGCCGCCGGGCCCGAGCGCCTTGTCCCACTCGTCGGGATGGAACAGCGCGTGGAGCTGGATCAGGTCGATGCGGTCGGTGCGCAGCCGGTCGAGCGAACGGCGGATGCTGTCGCGCGCGCCGGCATAGTCGCGGTCCCCGGTCTTGGTCGCCAGGAAAAAGCGCCGTCGATGCCGGTCCATCCACGGCCCGATGCGCAGCTCGCTGTCGCCGTAGCGCGCAGCGGTGTCGATGTGGTTGACGTCGTATTCCAAGAGCAGGTCGAGCACGCGGTCGGCCGTGGCCTGGTCGACGCGCGCCAGCGCCGCCGCGCCGAAGATAACGGCCGAGCTCTGATGCCCGGTGCGGCCAAACGGGCGCTTCTCGATCGCCATGCTCCCCTCCCCGCCGATCAGGTCGACGAGCCTAGCAGAGCGCGCGGCTGGTTGGGATGCTAGGCTTCCTCGGCCGCCCGGCGGGCCTGGTCGAGGTCGAGCTTGAGCTGCAGGCGCATCAGGTGTTCGGCGCGCAGGCCGAAGGCGCGCTCGAAGCGTACCGCCATGTCGGCGGTCAGCCGCACGCGCCCGTCCAACAGGTAGTAAACCTGCTGGCGGCTGACGCCCAGGCTCTTGGCCATGTCCGAGATGCCGATCCCCTTGCGGTCCATCACCGCCTTCAGGATTTCGGTCGGTCGCGGCGTCGCACGCTTGGCCATGGCCCCCCACTAGGCCAGGAATGTCGCGCGCGCGTCATGCGGCATGGCTGGCTCCCGCCCCCCGACCACGTGTTCCCGCGCGTGCCCGGCAGGGGACAAGGGATAGCCGCGCGCGACCAAGGGTTCTGTGATCGGCATCACAGCAATCGGCGCATTGTTTTGCGGCGATTCGGCGGCGGGGCGCGGGCGCGTCAACTCTTGAGCCGCCCCGCGGCCTCCTCGAGCAGGCGGATGGCGTCGGCCCGGCTCTCGGGGGTCAGCTTCTTCTGGTCGATGACCAGCAGCAGCCCCTCCTGCTCCTGGCGGATGATCCGGCCCTGGACGTCGGTCCCGTCCATCAGGCCCACGACGCGGTGGGTGCGCACCGGGCGCGGGAAGCCCTTGACGGTAATGGTGCCGGTCTCCTCGGTCAGCACCGCGTCCTTGACCAGCGAATAGGTTTCGTGCGCCAGGAGGATACCGCCCAGATCAGCATGCGATTGCAGGCGCGAGGCCAAGTTTACCTCGTTGCCGATGATGGTGTAGTCGACCCGCTCGTCGCTGCCGAAGTTTCCCACCGTGCAATAGCCGGTGTTGATGCCGATGCGGAGCTGGAAGACGTGCTCCTGGCCGCGCTCGCGCCACTCCGCCTGCAGGTCGCGCATGCGCTGCTGCATGGCGATCGCCATCTTGACGCAGGCCAGCGCATCCTCGCGCGCGCCCTTCGTCTCGGGGTCGCCGAAGAACAGCATGATGGCGTCGCCGATGAACTTGTCGATCGTGGCCCCGTATTCCAGCGCGATCGCCGACATCTCGCGCAGGTACTGGTTCAGGAGCGCCGTCAGCTCCTCGGACTCCAGCATGTCGGTGGTCTCGGTGAAACCCGCGATGTCCGAGAAGAACACGGTCAGCTTCTTGCGCTGGGCCGCCACCTCGACGTTCCTCTCGCCGCTGAAGATCGACTTGTAGATCTGCGGCGCGAGGTATTTCGACAGCTTGGCGGAGAGCTGCTCCAGCGTGCGGTTCTTCGCCGCCACTTCCCGGTTGGCCTCCTCGGCGCGCCGCTTGGCCTCCAGGAGATTCTGCTCGGTGCGCTTGAGCTCGGTGATGTCGGTGATGACCGTGACGGTGCCCCCGGCTTCGGCACGCCGGCGCAGCACGCGGTAGGTGCGGCCGTCGGGCGTGCGGTCCTCGAACTCCTTGCCCGAGGGGTTGCGCAGGCTTTCCACGCGCCTTGCCACCAGCGTATCGATGTCGCCCTCGCCGTAATAGCCTTGCTCGGCCAAATAGCGCAGGAAATCCGGATACGGCCGGCCGGGCCGAAGCAGCTCCTTCGGCGCGCGGTACATCTCGGCGAAGCGGTTGTTGCACACCACGATGTTGAGATCGTCGTCGGTATAGGCGAGCGCGCCCGCCATGTTGTCGAGCGCGACGTGGAGCTGCGCCTCCTGCGCGCCGCCTCCGCCTCCGCGCGCTTGAGCCGGGTGATGTCGGTGATGACCGTGACCGTGCCGCCCTGGGCCGCGCGGCGGCGGTTTATCTCGTAGATGCGGCCGTCGGGCGTGCGATCCTCGAAGCTCTTGCCGCTGGGATTGCGCAGGCTCGCCACCCGCAGCGCAACCAGCTGGTCGATGTCCCCCTCGCCGTAGTAGCCGTGCTCGGCCAGGTAGCGCAGGAAGCCCGGATAGGACCGCCCGCGCTGCAGCAATTCGCGCGGCGCCGGGTACATCTCGGCGAAGCGGTCGTTGCAGAACACGACGTTGAGGTCGTCGTCGGTATAGGCGAGCGCGCCGGCCATGTTGTCCATGGCGACGTGCAGCTCGGATTCCCTGCGCGCGACGTCCAGCTCGGCCCGCTTGCGCTCGGTGATGTCGGCATAGGTGAGCATCAGCCCGCCATGGGCGATGGGCGTGTACTGGACGTTGAGAATACGCCCGGTGTCGAGTTCGTATTCCAGCTCGTGCGGCCGGCGCTGGCGCACCCGCTCGACCCTGGAGCGCGCCTGGGCCTCGGGGTCGCCCGGGCCATAGTCGCCGCGTTCGGCGTTGAAGCGGTAGAACTCGATGATGTCGGTGCCCGGCCGGCACATTGCGCCCGGGTAGCCGCGCAGCACGCCGAAGGTCCGGTTGCACGTCACCAGCTTCAGCTCGCGGTCGAAGATGGCGAAGCCGAAGCTCAGCGCATCCAGCCCCGCCTCGACCAGGGATGCCGACCTGTCGGTTGCTTTCGCCGCCGGTGCTGCAGCCGCCGCGTCTCGTCTCGCCATGGCGCGCCCCCTCGCCCGCCCGCGCGAAGATCGCCGATACTAGCGCAAAACGCCCGGTGGCGTCAGGACTCGGGGATCAAGAGCCGGCGTTGAGCTTGCGCCGCACGCGCTGGTCGAACCGCCCGACGTTGACGACGACGCGCCGGTGCGTGCCGTCGCCGATCAGCTCCTTGTCGTCGCGCGCCGCGACCTTGAAGGTCAGCGTGCGGCCGTCGATGGCGACGAGCTCCGCCGTGGCGGCCACGCGCATGCCGACCGGCGTGGCGGCGAAATGGCGCACGTCGAGATGGGTGCCGAGGCTCTGATGGCCCGCGGGCAGCAGATGCTCGACCGTCGCCAGCGCCGCCGCCTCGATCACGTTGATCATGATGGGCGTGGCGAGCACGGCGATCTTGCCGCTGCCCACGCGCGGCGCGGTGTGCTCGGGCCCGACGCGCAGTTCGGCCGTGCCCGTCATGCCGATCCGCAATTGCGACAAGTCGATCATGCCGGCTCCCTGGACCGGATGCCGGCCCAATATACAAGGCAATCCGGACGGCGCCGAACGCCGATGGGCATGCGCAGTAGCGAAGGGGATAGCGGCCGGTGGCATGGCCGCCGAGCGCGGGGCTGCGGGCGTCAATCGCGCTTGGCGCGACGGGCGGCCGGCTTCGCCGCTGCGATCTCGCGGTCCGCGGCTTCCTTGGCCAGACGCAGCGCCCGCAGGCGCGCCGTCTTGTTGGCCTGGGCGGCCTCGGCCCGTGCGCGCTCGATCAGCGCGGCCGATAGTTGCTGCTTGTCCTTGGCAAAGTAGTTCCGCGCGTTCCGATGGGCCTCATCGGCGCGCTGCCGATCCGAACTCATGTCGATACACTCCTCGGTTGGTGACCCGGCCGGCGTCGCCGGCGAAATTGGGCCGGCGAAATTGGAATGGGGCGGCGCGAAAGCCGCCCCGACCCATGGTCAGACCGCCCGCAGGTTGCAGGCCGCTGGCTTGCCGCGGTCCATCTGCACGTCGTAGCCGATCTTCTGGCCTTCGCTCAGCGTCGACATCCCCGCGGCTTGCAGCGCAGAGATATGGACGAAGACGTCCTTGGACGCATCGTCGGGCTGGATGAAGCCGAAGCCCTTCTGGGCGTTGAACCACTTAACCGAACCGATAGACATTGTATTTCCTTTGGAAAGAAAGAATGCCGCCGCGCCACCGGCGCAACGGGCCAGATATCGACACGGATAAGTCCTAAAATCTGCCCTTATTGGAGACTAGAGCTAAATAAAAAGGCACACCCATAGCGAGCTGGCAAGACAATATATAGGGCAGCATCGAATAATTGCAATGGGAATCATGAATCCCTGGCGCGGTCCTACCGGGTTTTTTCCTTGCATTCTCCCCGGGCACGAATTCGCTCGACTTGCGCGCTGAAAGCGCGCCTAATGGTTTTGAACCCCGGATCCTCGGTTCTGCCGCTGCGCCGCTTGGCGGGGTGATGCCGCGCATGAGGTGCAGCTATGACCGAATACAGCTTTCGTGCCCTCGACGCCGAGGGCCGCCTCACCGCAACGCAAGTGACCGCGTTCGAGACCGACGAGGTCGCGCGCTTGCGCGCCACGATCATTCTCGCCAATTTCGGCCATCCGACGGTCGAGGTCTGGGATGGCGAGCGGCTGGTCTGCCGGCTTTTCAAGCCATACCGCGATCGCGCGGCCGCATGACGCGAAAGGGAGCGATACGTGGCGCGAACCCGTCGTCGGGTGCGCGTATGTCGGACGATCGATTCCTTCGCATCTTCGCCGCGGGCTGGCTCGCCGGCGCGCGCAGCCACGTCGATCCCGCGGATGCTGAAGCGGTCGGCTTGTTGAAGCCCTGTACCGGACCGGCGGAACGGTGCAATTGGCGCGAGGCGTTCACGGCCGCGGCCGCGCGACGCGACATGACGCGGGCCGCGCGTTGACTTCCTCCGGCCAGCCGGCCCGGGCGAAACTCGCCTGCCTCGGCTGCGGCCTGCAGTTTGACAAGGAACTCGACTGGCTGAGGAAGAACAACGTTGTGCCTTGCCCGAGATGCAGGAAGCCGGTCCGTGTGCGCCGGTACATGGCACAGGCCGGCGCCACCGCCCTCTTCAAATCGCTGACGGGGTTTCCTGGTGGAACGAAGGGCAGTTGATCGCGCCCGATTTCCCGTCGCGTGCTCAGGAATTATTGCAAGAATTATTTTTCTGGTGGGCAACGTTTATTTTCAAGAGTTGAATGATTATTCCTCGTAAACGGCAATTCGCCGCCCAATATTCTTCGTGCGGTCGCTCAATGCCGCAGAACCGAAAGGGTTACACTATGATCGACAGCAACCAGAATCAGATCCAGCCCGGCAATACGGACCAGGACAAGAGCAAGGCCGCGCCTGCCTTTGGCCAGCCGCCGGCGCAGCAGCCGCCGGCCAAGGTCGACCACCCAGTGCCGTCGCCCGAGAAGAAGGCCTAGCGCTCGTCCACGGCTTGGCGGGGGCCAGGCCCCTCGCCCGCCGAGGACGGGGGGAAGAAAGGGATCGGCATGACCAACCGAACCAGCACCAAGTTTGTCACGTTCGCCCGGCCCTTCACAATGACCGAGCTCGATACCATGCAGCCCGCGGGAACCTACGCGGTGGAAACCGAGGAGGAGATCGTTCCGTATCTCTCCTTCGTCGCCTACCGCTGCATCGCCACCAGGCTCACCCTGGCGCGGCGACCGGGCAGCCATATCCTGGCCGAGGTGGCCACGGTCGATCCCGTCGAACTTGAGCTTGCGTTGGCGCGGGACACCGCAGCGGCCGCCCGCGGCTGACGAACTGGCGCCGCGCCGGATGCCCAAGGCAGGCGCGCCCTCGAAACGCGACGCCTCCTACGGGTCGGCCGTGCCAGGCGCCGCCGGCAGTTCGCCGTCCAGCTTCGCGAGGTCGTCGATCGCGCTGGCGATAAGCTGCTGCCGGCGTGGATCGCGCGCCTCCAGAGTCTGGGCATAAAGCCCGATCAGATAGCGAGCCTTCGCGGCGGCATCGTGCCAGGTTTGCGCCGGTGCCGCGAATATGAGCCGCTCGAGCTCGGCTTGGCGCCGGCGCAGTCCCTCCTGGTCGGCCGCGACATGGGCGAGCTGGCGGCGGATTTCCGTGGCGCGCTGTGCCGCCATGCCGCGATGTTTGTCCAGTGCGACCGGATCGTCCATCGCTTTCGCCAGCGCGAGCCTAACCTGCCAGTTTGTCGGAGCAGGCGCTCACCACGTCGGAATCAACATCGGTGCGACCCGGCATGATCGCCCATTTCCGCGCCAGCTCGTTGCGCGCGGTCCAGTCGAGCTTGCCCGGGTCGGCGACATCGGCGCGCGCCTTGACCTCGCAGAACCGCGCCTGCTGCTCGACGATCCCGGCGCGCCGCTGCGCGTTGGCCGCGCCGACGGTCATCTGCCAGCCGAAAAAGTTCGTCAGCAGCGGCCCCAATACCAGCCCGACGACCAGCGCGATCAGTCGCGGCTTGTACTGCCGGTATTTGGCGGCCCATGAGCTCTCGGTGGTCATCGAAATTCCGGCCTGCATGTCGGTGTCCCTCCGCGTTGCCTGGGTTTTCGGCGACGGCGGCGCGGAATTGCGCCATCGCCACCTCAGAAACCCGCCACGCTCCTGTTGTGCGACGCGCGCGCGGTCCTTGCCGTCGGATTGTTCCCGCAATCCTGCCGATTTCTTGTGAACTTCAAAAAATCGACACGCGCCTGTCGCATTCATTTTAGCTCGGCGAAATCAACACAAATATATCATACAGCATATAGAAAATAATATCACGCGAAAAATTACCGTCTCGTTTCATTTTCTGAATTTTGCCCATTCCATTAGAAAAATGGCAAGACGTCGCCTCGTCAAAAAGATAGATGGTAGAAGATTGTCGTTGTAGTTTTCTCACGGGTGGCGCAGAATATTTTACAGTTCGGACCGCAATATTTTCAATGCTTCTGGGCTTGTCGGATCGCGCATCGACAGGCGCAACGAGGCGCGTATTGCGACATCTTGGCTTGTCCCGCCGACCGCCGTCCCAGTCCGCACCGGGACTGCCAAGGTCCGGGCAATGCCGTCCTTCCAAAAGCCTCAGGGATCGACCCGCGTCATAGACGCAAGGAGAGCAATCAAGTGTCGTCTAACATGTCGATCGTCATCCTCGCAGTCGTACTCGCCGTCTCGCTGTTCGCATTCGGGCAATGGCTCAACGCGGATCTAGAACGCGAGCCGGCCGACCGGTCGACCTGCGCGAGTGGCGGAACTTGCTGACGCCTGGGGTCAATGCTTGGACCCGGGGAGATCCAGCGGCAGGCCGGCATTCATGTCCGAGGGCGCGAGTAAAGGAAAGGTATGAGATGAATGGCTGGTTCGTTCCAACGGTGATAGTGCCGATAGTTCTCGGCGCGACCATCGTGGTCTATGCGATGCTGCGAGCGTTCAATGTCGTCGAGTGAGATATGCAACTTCCGGCGCTCGCTACTCGAGAGCGGCACCGGCCAGGCGCGCGGGCGCCGCGCTACCGCCTGACAAAGCTGCCGAAGCGCCGGCGCGGCAGGCGCGCGCCCTCGGCGACCTTTTGCTTATGCGTCGCGATCCACCGTCCCGCCTCCGCCTCGCTGGCGAAGCTCGTGACCTTGGTCGGGTAGGAATCGGGGATCGTCACTTCGACCCCGTAGGTCCGGTCGTTCATCGCGATGATTCGGTAAGCGGCGTCGGCGTGCGGGTGCTTGCGTTCCATGCCGCCACTATGGCACGCCCGGCGCCGCGGCGCACGGGCGGCGAAGGGAAAACTCGACCACCAGCGGACGGTCCGGCCCGCGCTTCAGCACCTTCGCTGGCACCGGCGGCGCGAAATCGCGCGGCCGCCACTCCTTGCAGGACGCGACGGCAAGGCCCGTCGCGGCGAAGGCGTTGAGATAGTCCGCGAAGCCGTGCGCGACGGTGGGCATGCGCACCTCCTGCCCGCCCTCCGTGAAATGCGCCGCGAGTCCGTCTTGGGACAGCCAAGGATGGATCTCGACCACGGCGATCGTACCGTTGGGGCGAAGGATGCGCCTTGCCTCGCCGAGCGGCGAGCGCAGTTCCGCCACGTGTTCGAGGGTGAGCGCGAACAGCACCAGGTCGGCCGACCGGTCCGGCCACGGCAGTGCCTGCGTCATGTCGTGCTGCAGCAGGCGGAACGACTTGTCGCGCGCCGCCGCCCGGGCAAGCATGCCCGGCGACAGGTCGCAGCCCGCCAGCGACGCGGCGCCGGCCCGTTTCAATGCCGCCAGGTTGCGCCCCGTGCCGCAGCCGAACTCGAAGACGTCCTTGCCCCCGGCGTCGGGCGCCAGCGCGTCCACGACGCGGCCGGCCCCGAACCCCATCGGGTTGTCGTAGCCGTCGTAGCTGTCGGCCCAGCGGTCATACGCACCGGTGACGGAAAGGAAGATGGAACGGTCGCGGTCGGCTTCGCGGTGCATCGGCGGGCGCCTCCGCGCCCGCCTATAGCACGAAAGCGCGGCCGCCCGGCAGGGGTCTCAGCGCCCGCCCCGCACCGCGCGTTCCAGTTCGCCGCGCGAGATGCCGATGTCCGCGAGCATGCGGTCGTCGAGCGCGCGCACCTCGTCGAGCGCGCGGCGCAGTTCGAGCGCCCGCCTGAGCCTTGCAAACACGCCGAGTCGCGGCGGCGTGGCCGGCGGCGCCAGTCGGACGGTGCGGGTGGTGGCGGTGTCGGTCATGTTTGCCTCCTGCCTGAAGGATGCCGGGCCGCTCGGCCCGGCCGGGGGAGCCGCCTTCTAGCGGCGGGTTGCGGCAGGATCAGCGATTTGGGTCACAGGAATCTTGATCAATCGTGGCGAATTGGTGTCGCGCAGGCCCGCCGCTGCCCAATTACACGGACTTCAGGCAGGCCAGAAAGCAACCAGCAGCCGACCGATCAGGCCTGCCTCTTTTCGCGGCATCGGCGCGATCGTGCTCGGCTCGGTCGCCGTGTTCGGCACGATGCAGCGCGTGTCCAGCATGATGCCGACATAGAGTCCCTCGCCGCTGAACTCGGTGGCGCTGCGCGTCTTCAGGCTGGCGCCCGCGGCTTCCTCGATCGCCAGGCGGGCGCGCTCGGTGATCGTCGTGTCGCCCTCGACGCCCACGATGTACTCGCGCCCGAACTCGACCGAATAGGAGGTGGTGGCGCTGAGCGCCGCATAGCCCTGGCAGACCTTCAGGTTCGCCGCCAGCGAGCGGTCGACCGCCGCCTGGCATCCCTTGCGGCTCAGCAGGTCGTTCTGGATGTCGTAGAGATGCTCCAGCGGAATCTCGTTGAAGGTCACGTCCTTGAGCTTGTAGCGCACGGCGGTCACGCTGACCGCGCCGAGCGCCGCCTTGACGCGCTCCAGCGCCTCGGCGCTCAACGACAGGCGCAGATTCTCCACCAGGCGGATGTCGATCTCCTGTGTCGGCGAGCTCTGCAGCCGCTCGCCGATCAGCGCCTGGTTGGCGTCGCAAACCTTGCGGAAGGTGGCGCCGTTGACCTCGTAGAGCGCGCCCGGGCCGCGCAACCGGTTGGGCGGCGTCACCGGGTCGAAGCCGGCCTTGCGGATGATGGAATCGAAACCCGCCGCCGGATCGGTCGCGATCATCGCCATGCCGCCATAGGCGACCGCCGCCACCAGCGGCACGCCAAGCGTGGCCAGCGCGGCCGCCCGAATCCGGCGGACCGCCTTGGGCAGTGGCGCCTTCGCGCGCCGCGCGCGGCGGGGCTTCATCGCGGGCAACAATAGCGCGGGCCGCAGGGCGCGTAGCCCTGCGGGCAGGCATAGGCGGCGGCGACGACCGCAAACAGGGCCGCGACCGCAACCAGCGAAACAAGGACGATACGCATGATGGCCTCCCCCATCGGTGAAGCAGCGGCACTTTCGAGCCGATGCCACTTTAGGAGCGGGCTAGCGGTTCAGCTTATGAACTGCCTCACCATGCAACTGGCGGCTTAAATGCGCGGCAATTCCCTAAAATTGTTTCCGCCCGTGACGGGCGTCACGCGGCCACCGCCGCGATGCAGCGCGGCTTGGTCAAGAGCCACAGCGCGATGGCCAGGTTGAGCAGGTTCCAGGCGATGCCGTTGACGAAGGCGGCTTGGTAGCTGCCGGTCCAATCGTAGATCGCGCCCGAAAGCCAGCCGCCGAACGCCATGCCGAAGATCGTCGCCATCAGCACCGTGCCGATGCGCGCACCTGCCTCGCGCGGGGAAAAATACTCGCGCACGATGATCGCGTAGCTCGGCACGATGCCGCCCTGGCTCAGCCCGAACAGCGCCGAGACGACGTAGAGCGACATCAGCCCGTCGAAGGGCAGGTAGAGGACCAGGGTCAGCAATTGCAGCGCCGAGCCCAGGATGAGGGTCGGCACGCCGCCGATGCGGTCGGCGATCCAGCCCGAGGCCAGCCGGCTGACCACGCCGAGGCCGAGCATCAGCGACAGCATCTCCGCGCCGCGCGCCACGCCATAGCCCAGGTCGCCGCAATAGGCGACGATATGCACCTGCGGCATCGACATGGCGACGCAGCACGCCACCCCCGCCAGGCACAGCATCGCCTGGAGCAGCGTGGCGCCGCCGCGCGCCGCCGGCGTTTCCGCCGGTGCCGCCGCGCCGCGCGCGACCGGCGACGGGCGGCGGAGCGCCAGGCTCAAGGGCAGCATGGTCGCCACGCAGAACGCGGCGATGGCGACCATCGTCCACCGCCAGCCCATCGCGGCGGTCAGTTGCTGCAGCGCCGGCGGCCAGATCGTGCCGGCCAGGTAGTTGCCGCTGGCGCACACCGACACCGCCACCCCGCGGTTGCGCGTGAACCAGTGCGACACGTCGGCCACCAGCGGGCCGAAGGTGGCCGAGCTGCCGAGCATGCCGATGAAGAAGCCCTGCGCGAGGGCGAACTGCCACAGGCTGGTAGACGCGGCGCCGGCGAGATAGCCGAGGCAGAGCGCGACCGCGCCGATCATGAGCGGCGCCATGATGCCGAAGCGGTCGGCGACGCGCCCCATCAGCACCGCGCCGAGCGCGAAGCCGATCATCGTCGCGGTATAGGGCAGCGAGGCCTCGCCGCGCTGGACGCCGAACTCGGCCTGCACCGCCGGCAGGACCACCACGACCGACCACAGCCCGATGCCGCCGATCGTGCTGAGCACCAGCGACGCGGCGAGCCGCCGCCACGCATATTGCGTTTCGATCAGGGACGCGTCCGGCCCCTCCGCCCCGCGCGGGGCGGTCTGGTTCGCGGCAGCCATGGTCGTTGCGTTTCCTCCGGCAGGTCCCGCTTAGCAGGAACAAAGGTAGGGGGCAAATGCCGGGCAATTCTCCCGCGGTGAAACCACCTCTTGCTGCGCGCCTGCGCTTGCGGACCCGATCAATCCGCCTCAAATGCCGTGCTTCGCTTTACGAATCGCCAACGCTTTCTTAAGCAACCGACAATAGGCTTTCGCCGCGCCGGAATCCGGACCGGGGGAAAGGCGGGGCGCAGATGATCGAACTGTCGCTGGCGAACGGCGTCCTGGTCGGCGTGCTCGTCCTCGGCTCCGCGCTGCTCGGGCTTGGCGTTGCAAAGCTCGCCCGCCCCGGAAGGGAATCGTCGCAGCCCGGCGGCCGTCCATCCGCCGCGCCCCGCCCATCGTCGCCCGACGGCACGCCGGCGGCGCGAAAAGAGTGGCGGCCCAATTTGCGGTACTTCGGCGGGCAGATGCGCGCCGTGATGGGGGCAAGCTTCGAGCGGCGGCAGGTGATGACGCGGGCGGAATATCGGGTCTTCAGGATCGTCGAGGAGGACCTGGCGGCGGCGCGCAAGGGCTTCCGCATATTCCCGCAGGCGAGTCTCGGGCAGATACTCGATTCGCCTTGCCGTTACGCCTTTCGCTCGATCAACAGCAAACGCGTCGACATGCTCGTGACGGATCCGTACGGCTGGCCGGTGCTGGCCGTCGAGTACCAGGGCGACGGCCACTACCAGGGCGACGCGCCTGCGCGCGACGCGGTGAAGAAGGAAGCGCTGCGCAAGGCCGGGGTGCACTACGTCGAAGTCTTCGAGGGCGACAGCGAGGACCAGATCCGCTACCGCGTGCGCGAGAAACTCGGCTGGGCGACCGGACCGACGAGCGGCTGAATCGCGCTGCGCGCCGATCTGCGCGCCGCGATCGCGGCCTTCCCGGGCCGCGCCCTCGCCCTTGAGCCACGACGCCGGCCCGTGCGCGCCCCGGCTTTACGCCGACCCCGGTTTCTGCTGACCTTGCGCGATGGGATTCAGCCGATCATCCGCCGCGCCAACGCGATGACCGACCCCGGTCCCGCATCCGCCGAGAACCTGTCGGGCGTATGGAACGGCCTCTACAGCTACGCGCATGGCGGGTCGGTGGCTTTCGTCGCGACCCTGACGGAGATCGGCGGCAGCCTGGGCGGCACGGTCCACGAGCCTTGCACCGCCGGGGGCAGCCCGGCCGATACCATGACCGCGCAGATCGCCGGCAGCCGCAGCGGCAACACGGTCGCGTTCGTCAAGACCTACGAGGGCGGCAATCCCTACTACGCCCATCCCGTCCGCTACGCGGGACGGCTCAGCGCCGATGCGACCGAGATCGCCGGCACTTGGTCCATCCCGGGCGCCGCCGCCGGCACCTTCCTGATGATGCGCGCCGCGGGCAGGAAGGCGAAGGCCAAGCGCAAGGCGGAAGTGCGGGCGTGAGGCATGGCGTCCCGCGCCGTGACCGTGGCCAGGGCGTTCCGGGCGGTACCGCGCGCGGACTTTATCGCAACGGCCGGATGTTCTGGTTCATGCGGAAGAAGTTCGCCGGGTCGAATTGCGCCTTGATCTGCTGGAGCCGCCGGTAGTTGGGTCCGTATGCCGCGGCGACCGGTTCGCCCGTCTCGTCGTCCCCGAGATAATTCACATAGCGGGCAGAGGAGAAGAACGGCTGCATCCGCGCATAGGTTTCGCGCGCCCAGGCGATGCACCTGTCGCTATCCGCGCGGTTCTTCCATTGACTGAGGACCAGGAAGTTGTAGCCGTCGGATCGGTGGGGAAAGGCGGTGTCGGTGGTTCCAACGCGAGTGGCCGCGCCGTGGAAATGCTCCATGAGCAACTGTCCCATCGGAGTAGGGCAGCGTTCGAAGCATGTGACCATGCTGTCGATCACGTCATCGCTTAGGTGCGACAGGAAGCTCGATTTCCAATAGTTCAGCGCCCCCTTCGGGTAGGCGGCGTCGAGCATGCCGTTCAACTGCACGTATGGGATCGGCCCGAGTGCGTCCATGACCGGCGATCCGAACCGCTTCAGCGGCTGCATGGCCTTCTCGCCGTCTGCGGGCGATCCGCAATGGCACGTCACCATGGCGGCAAGCTTCGTTCCGGAGCCGTCCGGCGCATGAACAAGACTGCCAAAGATCATGTGTTCGTCCGGCAGCGTGGCGGTGCGATCGCGAAAGAACCTCAACACGTCACGGGCCCGGTCGAACGGATAGGCAATGATACCGCCCGTGACCATGGGACCGACCGGATGGAGCTGAAATTCGAAGGAGGTCGCGATGCCGAAATTCCCCCCGCCGCCCCGTACGGCCCAGAACAGGTCGGGCTCTTCCTCCGCGCTTGCCTGCACGATCTTGCCTTCGGCGGTGACCAATTCGACGGAACGCAGATTGTCGAGGGCCAGGCCGTGCTTGCCCATGAGCCAACCGAGTCCGCCGCCGAGGGTAAGTCCGGCAACTCCGGTACTGGAAACAACTCCCCCCGTCACGGCAAGACCGTGAAGTTGCGTTTCGCGATTCAGCTCGCCCCAGGTAACGCCGCCCTGCACTCGGGCCACCCGATTCCTGGCCTCGACGTAAATGCCTTTCATGGACCCAAGGTCGATCATCACGCCGCCGTCGACCGTCGCACGTCCCGCCACATTGTGACCCCCGCCGCGAACGGCCACTTCCAGTCCCGACTTGCGCGTGAGTTTGACGGCGTCGACGACATCGGCCGCGCCGCGGCAGCGCGCGATCAGCGCAGGGCGCTTGTCGATTAGACCGTTGTGCAGCCTTCTTGCTTCTTCATAGTCGTCGTCCTCTGGCTTTAGAAGCCGCCCCGTAAAGGCGCCGGAAAAGGCCGCGGCGGCATCGGCAACGGATGGGGTCGACGGCATGAGCTGCACTCCCGATTGGAACGCAACATGTTCTCTCAGCCCGATGGAGTTCCGGCAAATGCGAAGTTTTCACCCGCGGATGAGGCATTTTCATCTAGACTGGCGGCATGGTCCGGCTGCCGCCTCTCATTGAACTGCGCGCCTTCGACGCCGCCGCGCGGCACCTCAGCTTCAAGAAGGCCGCGGCGGAGCTCGGGGTGACGCCGACGGCGGTCAGCCACCAGATCCGGCTGCTGGAGCGCTATTGCGGGCGCGCCCTGTTTCGCCGCAAGCCGCAACCGCTGTCGTTGACCGAAGCTGGGGCCCGTCTTCTCCCGGGCGTTCGCCGCGGCCTGGATGCGTTCGCCGCGGCCATTGTCTCGGTGAAGCGCGATCCGGATCGCCAGCCGCTGCGCGTGAGCACCACCAACGCCTTTGCAAGCCGTTGGCTGGTCCCGCGCCTGCCCGGCTGGAGAAAGTGGCGTCCCGACGCACCGCTCGAGGTGATCGGGACCGACAGCGTTCTGGACCTTCATGCCGGCGACGCGGACGTGGCCATTCGCTACGCCCGGGCGATGCCGACGGATGGGATCGCGGAGGAGATACTGCGCGACACCTTCTACCCGGTCTGCAGTCCCAAGTTGCGCGCTTCGGGGCTGAAACGCGTTGCCGACCTGCGCAATCATGTCCTCGTTCATTGCTACTGGTCGCCGTCGGATCTCGATGCCCCGACCTGGCGACGGTGGCTCGCCGCTGCGCGAGAGAAGTGGGAAAACGTCCCTGAATTCGAGGACATGGAGCACCTGAGCTTCAGGGAGGAACTGCATGCGATCGAAGCCGTGATTGCCGGGCAGGGCGTTGGCATCTTCAGTGATGTCCTGGTGGCGCCCGAGATTGCGGACGGTGACTTGGTCAAGGCGTTCGATTTGAGCTTGCCCGGCTATTGCTTCTATGTCGTACGCAGGCCGGATCACCCGCGCGAGAAGGTCATCCGGGAGTTCTCGACTTGGGTGCGGGACGTGACCGGGCTTGACAGAAGCGCGCGGATGCGAAGCCGATGACGCAGCGCAGCCGCGGGCAGGTCCGTGCGCCTCGGGATAGCCAGGGAAGGCGGGTCGGGTGACCCGGGTGAGAATATCGCCGCTTCGATAGGGTTACCGACCAACGGTAACGCGATGGCCGCCATCGCCACGGCCATTGCAGGCGGAAGACGCAACCGCGATCCAGCTCCCCCCGATGTGATGGCGAACCGCCGCCGCGGCGGGCCCCGTGGGCTTGACCCGGGCGCGCCGCTGCTCTTGAGTGAGGTCATGCCGAGAGCGAAGGAATCGCCGATGCGCGCCGTGACCCTTCTGCTGCTGGGGCTCCTTGCTGCGAGCCCCGCTCGTGCCGGCGACCCCGTCCAGTACGTCCAGGACATCGTCACCGGCATGGTCCGGGTTTCCAAGATGCCGACGCCCGAGCGGCGCGCCTTCTACGTCAACCTGCTGACCCGCGAGGTCGACTGGTCGGGGCCGGGCATGGCGGCGCTGGGCGGACGCTGGCCCAGCCTGCCCGAAGCCGACCGGCAGAAACTCGCCGACTGGTCGCGCGATTCGGTGCTGGGCCATGACGGGGTGATGAACTTCATCCAGAACCTGATCTTCCAGTCCTGCGGCATCGTCGGGCGCAGCGTGGCGGAGGACGGCGCCTCGGTGCGCGTGTCCTGCGTGCGGTTCGGCCACGACCCCAACTTCGCCGTGCGCTTCGAGGTGCAGCGCCGCGGCGATAGGTTCCGCATCGTCGATATCGGCCATATCGGGGTGTCGCTGCGCGAAGAGCTGGGCAAGGCGATCATGAAGCCCGACGCGGTGGCCGAGCACGGCGTCCAGGTGAACTGAAGCGGTGAACCGGACCGGCCGCGCCGTCGTATAGGGCTGCATGGCCGCCCATGCCGCCGCCTTCCTCGCCGCTCTCGCGGTCTTCGCCGGGATCGACCTGGCGTGGATCGCCCTGGTCATGCGCCCGCTCTTCGCCCGTCACCTGGGCGCGCTGCTGGTCGAAAGCCCGCGGATCGGCGCCGCCCTGGCCTTTTACCTGGTCTACGCGGCCGGCATCGTCGTCCTCGCGGTCTTGCCCGCGCGGGGCTGGCCGATGGCGGCCGGGCTTGGCGTCGTGCTGGGCCTGGTCGCCTACGCGACCTACGACCTCACCAACCGCGCCACGCTCAAGGCCTGGCCGCTCGGCGTGGCGCTCGTCGATATCGCCTGGGGCGCCGCCCTGACCGCGATCGCCGCGCTTGCGGGCTATGCCGCGCTGCAGTGGATGAAGCGCTAGCCGCCCGCTAGGATCGCGTCCGTCGAACCAAGGCGGGGCGCGCATGGACTATCCCGAGGACAACCGCATCACCGTGGCCGAGGCGATCGGCGGCCGCCGCTCGGTGCGCCGCTTCCTGCCCAAGCCGGTGGCGATGGAAACGGTGCGCGCGATCCTGGCGGTATCCGCCCGCGCGCCCAGCGGCACCAACTCGCAGCCCTGGTTCGTGCACGTGGTGACGGGCGCAGCCAGGCAGCGCGTCAGCGAGACCGTCATCGCGGCCGCCCGCGCCGGCGAGCGGGTGGAGGAATACGAATACGCCCCCAATCCCTGGTTCGAGCCTTACATCGCGCGCCGGCGCAAGGTCGGCTTCGACCTCTACGCGCTCTACGGCATCGCCCGCAACGACATGCCGGCACGGTTCGAGGCGGTCTTGCGCAACTTCACCTTCTTCGGCGCGCCCGTGGGCCTGTTCTTCACCATGGACAGGCGGCTGCTCTACGGATCCTGGCTCGACTGCGGCATGTACATGCAGAACGTGATGACGGCCGCGCGCGCAAGCGGGCTCGAGACCTGCGCCCAGGCCGCCTGGTGCAGCTACGGGCCGGCGGTGCGCCGGGCACTGCCGATCGACCCCGGCCACGTCATCCTGTCGGGCATGGCGCTGGGCTACGAGGACAAGCAGGCGATCGAGAACACGCTCAAGACCGAGCGCGAGCCGCTCGACCGCTTCGCCCTGTTCCACGAGGCGTGACGGCGGCGCGCACGTTCGGCGATACAGGCCGGGAATCGCTGGCGGAAAAATTTTTCCAGGGAATCCCCCCTTCCAGGATCATGCTGTTCCGGCGATAATTGCCAAACTGGCGCGCATTGCGCAGGGCGCGATCCGCGCGCCGCATGCCGCCGCTTCCACCACATCATCACCATCGACGGGGGAGTCCGATGCCCTATGCATTGGACCGGCTGGTCGACTATTCCCGCGACGCGCTCATCGCCGAGCTGAAGCGCGTGGCAAAGCTGGTCGAAGACCCGGTCCTGTCCGAAAAGCGCTTCCGCGCCCACGCGCGCGTCTCGCACATGCCCTATCTGCGCCGGTTCGGAAGCTGGGGCCAGGCGCTGGCCGAAGCCGGCCTTAAGCACCGCTACGGCGGACCCAGCGTCACCTACAAGCTGCGCCGGCGCGCCGGCGGCCGCTTGAGCGACGACGAGCTGCTGGCGCTGCTGCGCCGCGTGGCGCGGCCGGACGGCACCGTCAGCGCGCTCGACGTCGAACGCTTGAGCCCGGTGAGCTGGACTACCTACCGCAGGCGGTTCGGCAGCTGGCCCGAGGCGGTGCGCCGCGCCGGCCTCCGCCAGTCGAAGATGGCACGCGTCTACGACGAGCGCGAATGCTTCGAGAATCTGCGCACGCTGTGGACGCATTACGGCCGCGCGCCGGTGCTGGAGGAAACCAAGCGCCCGCCCTCCACGGTCGGCCCCGCCGCCTACCAGCGCCGCTTCCGGAGCTGGAACCGGGCGCTGGCGGCCTTCGTGGAATGGGCCAACGCGCAGGAAACGCGCGCGGCGACGCGCGCGAAGAAAGCGAAGGACGGGGCTCATAATGCCGGTCCCCCCTCCCCTGGCGCGAGGGGGTTAGGGGGAGGGGCCACGTCCGACGCGGGCGGCGGCGCAGAGAGCGCGGAACCGCGCAAAGCTCCCGCCCCGCGCTGGGCGCCGGAGGACCGCCGCCACATCCCGATGGGCCTGCGCTTCAAGGTGCTGGAGCGCGACCACTACCGCTGCACGGCCTGCGGCGACAGCCCGGCGATCACGCGCGGCTGCAAGCTGCACCTCGACCACATCGTGCCGTGGTCGCAGGGCGGATCGTCGGTGCCGGAGAACCTGCGCACGCTCTGCGCGGCGTGCAACTTCGGCAAAGGCGCAAGGCACCCGAACCCTCTCCCTCCTGAGCGCCAGTCGAAGGGGGGAGCGGGTGGCGAGCCCAACGGGCGAACCGGGTGGCGGAAGCACGCGGCACCGCCCCTCCCCTCCTCCGTCATCATCCTGAGCCCGTCGAAGGATGAGCCGCCGTCTTGACCTTCTATGTCAACTATCACATAGTGCCACATGCTCGCCGCGACCGACAACCCGAAGCCGTTGTTCTGGCGCGGGACGTCGAAGGCCGACTTCATGGCGTTCCCCCAGGCGGTCCAGCGCGAGATGGGCTTCGCGCTGTTCCTGGCCCAGATGGGCGATCGCCATCCCACGCTGGCCAGGACGCTGAAAGGCTTCGGCGGCGGCACGGTGGTCGAGGTAAGGGAGAGCCAGGATGGCAACGCGTTCCGCGCGGTCTACACGGTGCGGTTCGCCGATGCGGTCTACGTGCTGCACGCCTTCCAGAAGAAATCGACCCGGGGCATCGCGACGCCCAGGGGCGAGATCGACTTGGTGCGCCGCCGCCTGGCCGCGCTGATCGAAGAAAGGGAGAAGCCCGCATGAGCAAGCTGCCCGCCGCCAGAGACCCCAAGCGCAACGTGTGGCTCCAACTTGGCCTGCCGGACGCCGAGGAGCACTACGTCAAGGCCGAACTGGTGCTGCGGCTCGGCCGCGCGATCAAGGCGCTGAAGCTGACCCAGCAGGCGGCCGCCAAGCGCATCGGCGCGACGCAGCCCGAGCTGTCGAAAATCCTGGGCGGAAAGTTTTCCGAGGTCTCGGTCGCCCGCCTGATCCGGTTCCTGGCTGCATTGGGCTGCCGCATCGAGATCAGCATTGCCGCCGCGACGGGCGAAGCTGCGGGCGTTGTCACGGTGCGGGATCGACGGCGCAGGGCGGCGTAGGTGGCGCGCGGGCCTGCAATTCCACTCCGACCCCGTTTCTCGACCCCGTTTCTGCTGCACTCCGACCCCGTTTCTGAGCGGGGAACTGGTATCGTTCGAGTTGTCGTAGGGCGACGCCGTGGCGGCGCGGCCGATGCTTGCGCGCGCCCGCGGATTTCCAGTTGCGCACCCGATGCGTGCCGGCGTATGGCGCGAGACAGGAAGTCGTGACCATACACCCGGGGGAACCACCGTGAAGGTGCTTGTGGTCGTCGTGGCGCTCCTTGGTGCTTTAGTTGCCACGTATGTGATTGCATACCCCACCTATACGTTCCGCTATCTGTTGACCGTCGAAGTTGAGGTCAGCGGCATCGTCAAGTCCGGATCGAGCGTGATCGAGGTCCGCTGGGCCACAATTCCACCGTTCATACCCCTGGGCATTGGCAAGGAGTTTGAGACGACGGTTCGGGGTGAGGCAGTTTACGTGTAGAAGTCTCGACTTAGTCTGACGAATCAGATGAAAGCGGTGGGCTGAAAGTC
>CAYMTM010000002.1:12621-57127 GCA_964393375.1 uncultured Rhodospirillaceae bacterium | reverse complement strand
CCGATCGACAGTGGCAAGGGAACGCGCGTGGATATCGTGCTGGAATTCGGCCTAGTCGGCCCGCTGGCGCAGTTCGGGCGCTCGGCGCTCGTCAAGGACTTCGTAGCGCGCCTCACCGCCCAATTCGCAAGCAATATCGAAGCGGCGCTTGGCGGCGCCCCCGCTGCGCCGGCCAAGTTGGACGCCGGGGGCGTCCTGTTGGCAATGTTGCGCGCCTGGCTGCGCCGGCTGTTCGGGTGGCGCGCGTAGGCCTCGCCGCTACCGGCAGGTCCGGTTTATCACGAGCTGGAAATCTCGGTCGGTCAGGCGCGTGAACCCGCGCACATTGCCGCCGCCGGAAATGTCGCGCTCGACGCGCGTCTGGGCGACGGTCTGGTTGTTCATCGTCAATGCGAATTCGACGATCATCTGCTTCGGTCCACGATGGGCGCGCAGGACCGTCGGGTTCGCCCACACCTCGATGTCGCGCGTCGCCTGGTCGCACAGGATGGAATCCACGTATTGCCAGTTGGGATCGACCTTGTACTGGGTGCCCTCCTGCAGGTACGCCGCACGATCGGGCGCGGTCACCTTGACCAGCAGGTGAACATTGGCGAAGCGGTCGGTGTCGATCGCCATGGTGAAAACATCGGTCGCGTGGGCAGGGACAAGGGCGACCAGCAGGGCGAGGAGGGGAATGGAAAGCGCGACCCGTCTGATCATGATCGTCATGCGTTCAGGGACGGCAGGTCGAGCTTGAACATACGGGCGCAGTCCTTGGCGATGTTGTAGCCCGCGTCGGCGTGGCGCATCACGCCGGTGGCCGGGTCGTTCCACAGTACCCGCTCCAGTCGCTTGGCCGCCTCCGGTGTGCCGTCGCACACCACCACCATGCCGGCGTGCTGCGAGTAGCCCATGCCGACGCCGCCGCCGTGGTGCAGGCTAACCCAGGTGGCGCCGCTGGCGCAGTTGAGCAGCGCGTTCAACAGCGGCCAGTCCGACACCGCGTCCGAGCCGTCCAGCATAGCCTCCGTCTCGCGATTGGGGCTGGCGACCGATCCGGAATCGAGGTGGTCGCGCCCGATCACGATCGGCGCTTTCACCTCGCCCTTCGCCACCATTTCGTTGAACGCCAGCCCGAGGCGATGCCTGTCGCCGAGGCCAACCCAGCAAATCCGTGCCGGCAGGCCCTGGAAGGCGATCCGCGTTTTGGCCATGTCCAGCCAGTGGTGCAGGTGCTTGTCGTCGGGCAGCAGTTCCTTCACGCGCCGGTCAGTCCTGAAGATGTCCTCCGGGTCACCCGACAGCGCGCACCAACGGAACGGGCCGATGCCGCGGCAGAACAAGGGGCGGATATAGGCCGGCACGAAACCCGGGAAGTCGAAGGCGCGGTCGACGCCCATGTCGCGCGCCATCTGGCGGATGTTGTTGCCGTAATCGAGTGTAGGGATGCCGCCAGCGTGGAAGTCCAGCATCGCCTGGACTTGGGCCGCCATCGATTTCTTCGCGGCCAGGGCGACGCCCTTGGGGTCGCTTTGCCGGCGCACCTCCCACTCCTCCAGGGTCCAGCCGGCCGGCAGGTAGCCATTCACCGGGTCGTGCGCCGAGGTCTGGTCGGTGACGGCATCCGGCCTGACGCCGCGCCGCACCAATTCGGGAAATACCTCGGCGGCGTTGCCCAGGAGGCCGACCGAGACTGGCTTGCCTGACTTCTTCGCGGACTCGATCATTGCCAGCGCTTGGTCCAACGACTCGGCGCGCTGGTCGAGGTAGCGCGTGCGCAGGCGCATCTCGATGCGCGAGGGTTGGCATTCCACCGCCAGCATCGAGGCGCCCGCCATGGTCGCGGCCAGCGGCTGGGCGCCGCCCATGCCCCCCAGACCGCCGGTCAGGATCCACCGGCCCCGCAGGTCGCCGCCATAGTGCCGCCGGCCGACTTCGGCGAAGGTCTCGTAGGTGCCCTGCACGATTCCCTGGCCGCCAATATAGATCCACGAGCCCGCGGTCATCTGGCCGTACATCATCAGCCCCTTGCGATCGAGCTCGTTGAAGTGGTCCCAGTTGGCCCAGGCGGGGACCAGGTTGGAATTGGCGATCAGCACGCGCGGCGCGTCCGGGTGGGTGCGGAAGATGCCGACCGGCTTGCCCGACTGGACCAGCAGGGTCTGGTCGGCTTCCAGCGACTTCAGCGACGCCACGATGCGATCAAAGCTGTTCCAGTCCCGCGCCGCCCGGCCGATGCCGCCGTAGACCACCAGTTCCTGCGGCTTCTCGGCCACGTCGGGGTCCAGGTTGTTCATCAGCATTCGCATCGCCGCCTCGGACAGCCAGGACTTGGCGGTGATCTGGGGTCCACGCGGCGCGCGGATGATTCGCTGGTTGTCGAGCTTGGAGGCTACGGCCATCGCTGTCCCCTTGGAGGTCGGTTCGGCGCTTAGAATAGACCATCGCACCGGACGATCCAGGGCATGGTAGTCTGCCGGGCATGACGGGCACGCCCACCTTCGCCCTTCCCGCCACGTTTCTCGGGACCATGCGCCAGGACCGCGACGCGCGAATCTGCGTCGCCGGCATTCCGTTCGATATCGGGACCACCAACCGCAGCGGGGCGCGCTTCGGACCCCAGGCGATCCGCCAGGCCAGCCGCATGCTGGTTGACGGCGACCATCCTGCGGCCCGGGTCGATCTTTGCGCCGGTGATTTCGCCGATATCGGCAATTTCACCATCGCGCTCGGCGACACGACCAAGAGCCTGCAGCTGATCGAGCGCCAGGCCGCCGAGATTGGCCACCTGCTGGCGCTGGGCGGCGACCACGCGGTTTCCCTGGCCCTGCTGCGCGCGCTCGCCAAGCGAAAGGGCGGGCCGCTGGCGCTTGTCCATTTCGACGCCCATGTCGACACATGGCCGGACAGTTTCGGGCAACCACACGGTCATGGTTCGGTTTTTTTTCACGCCATCAAGGAAGGCCTTGTCGACCCACGCCGGATGGTCCAGATCGGTATCCGCTCGCCGGTCCAGAAGGCGGTAATGGACTGGACCCGCGGCCAGGGGGTGACGGTCGTCGAGGCCGAGTCGGTCCACCGCGACGGCCCCGAGGCTATCGCCAAGCATATCCGCGAGGTCATCGGCGACTCGCCAGTCTACCTCAGCTTCGATATCGACGCGCTGGATCCTGCATTCGCGCCCGGGACCGGCACGCCCGAGATTGGCGGTCTCGCCACTTGGCAGACACAGGCCATTCTGCGGCGCCTCGCCGGGCTCACCTTCGTCGGCTGCGATGTGGTAGAGGTCGCGCCACCTTATGACGTGGCCGAGATTACGGCGTTGGCCGGCGCAACGGTGGCCTGGGAGTACCTGGCGCTGGCGCGGACGACCGCTTCCTAACGAATCCTGAATCCCGGGCCCAGGCATTACGCGCCGGCATGCGGAAAAAAGCTTGCGTTCGGCCGGCACTTACCTATATGTGCGCGCTCAGACGCCAATCGCACGTGCCCCAGGCCCCCTTGTTGGGTCAAGCAACGACGTAACGCGTCCTTTTTGGTCGAGCCGGTCGACAGTGGGCCGGCGTCCTTATGGGAGGTGGATATGATCGCTGAGCGGCACGCAGCCCCAGCCATTCCCCGCATCGAGCGGTGATGGTGCACAGCGCGACGCTTCCCGCCTCGCGCCCAGGTCCTTTCGTTTTTCCCAGCCATTCCCGACATTCCTGCCGGGCCGCTGTGCGGCGCCGCGTCGGGGGGATGGCGCACTAGGGTGCGCAGGCGCCCGTCCATGGAGGTACCCATGGCCCGTCACCGTCTCGCCGTCGCCCCGCTGCGGCGACGATTTGAAACCGAGACCCCGACCGAGCTGCCCAGCGTCGATGCGCTGGTGGCGGCCGAGCGCCCGAGCGACCCGTTGCACTGTCTGCGCCCGCGGCTGATTGAGGCTACGGCGAGACGCTTCCTCGCCACCTTTCCGGGTGAGGTGATGTACGCCGTCAAATGCAACCCCGAACCGCGCGTGTTGCGCGCGCTGTGGTCGGGCGGCATGCGCCAGTTCGACTGCGCCTCGCCGGCCGAGGTGGCGCTCGTGCGCCAGATGTTCGGCGCGTCGGCCGAGATCCGTTATATGCACCCCGTCAAGGCGCGGCCGGCCATCCGCGACGCCTACCGCCTGCACGGAGTCCGCGACTTCTCGCTCGATAGCCGCGAGGAGCTGGCCAAGATCCGGGAGGAGGGGCGTCCGCGCCGCGGCGAGCCCGACGGCCTCGGGCTGCATGTCCGCCTGGCCCTGCCGAAGGGCGATGCTTTCTACGACCTTTCCGGGAAGTTCGGCGCCCCGGCCGAGGAGGCGGCGAAGCTGCTGGCGCAGGCGCGACCCGTTGCCGCGCGGCTGGGCCTGTGCTTTCACGTGGGCTCGCAGACGATGAGCCCCCAGGCTTATCGCGATGCCCTGGCAATTGCCGGGCGGGTAATTGCCCGATCGGGCGTGACGGTCGAGGTGATCGATGTGGGCGGCGGCTTTCCCGTGAGCTACCCCGACTTGGTCCCGGCAGCCCTCGACGACTTCATGGCGGCGATCCGCCAGGGTTTGGCGGACCTCGGCCTGCCCGGCATCCGCGTCTGGGCCGAGCCCGGCCGCGCGCTGGTCGCGCCAGGGGTATCAGTGGTGGTCCAGGTGCAGCACCGGCGCGGCAAGGCGCTCTTTGTCAACGACGGCATCTACGGCAGCCTGTCGGACGCTGGCGTGCCAGGCTTCCGCTTTCCGGCGCGATTGGTTCGCGCCGATGCGTCGCCGGCAACGCAGGGCTTCGAGCTGTTCGGTCCGACGTGCGATTCGGCGGACCGGATGCGCGGACCGTTCGTGCTGCCGGCGGACGTGCGCGAGGGCGACTACATCGAGATCGGCCAGCTCGGCGCCTATGGCGGGGCTCTGCGCACCGCCTTCAACGGCTTCGATCGGGCCCATCTGGTCGAGGTGGGCGACCCGCCGCTGATCGCGACACCGGGCTATCCGACTACCTAGCTGCGCGAATCTATCCTACAAACCCAGTCCGCGCGGCCCGGAGCGCCGCGCGTGCCCCGGCCCGTCGGGCGCGGCCCGACAGCGAAAGGAAGCCAGAAATGCAGAAAGTTCCGTTCTCCGGTCGCATGGTGATGATCGGCTTCGGCAGCATCGGCCAGGGAGTCCTGCCGATGCTGTTCGACCACATCTCGCTGACGCCCGACCGCGTGGTGGTGGTGACGGCCGAGGACCGCGGCAGTGAGATCGCCCGGAAATACGGCGTGAAGTTCATCGAGAAGGCATTGGATCAGTCGAACTACCGCCAGGTGCTCGAGCCGATGCTGGGGAGGGGCGACTTCCTGCTCAATCTGTCGGTCGAGGTGGCCTCGGTCGAGCTGATCCGCCTGGCGCACGCAAAGGGCGCTCTATATCTCGATACCTGCATCGAACCCTGGGCCGGCGGCTACACGGATCCGAACCTCACGCCATCGCAGCGCTCGAACTACGCGTTGCGCGAAAATGCGCTGCGGCTGCAGCCCGAGCTGAGGGGGGGGCCCACGGCGGTGATCGCGCATGGCGCCAATCCCGGTATCGTCTCGCATTTTGTCAAGGAGGCGCTGCTGCATATCGCGCGCGACACCGGCAAGAAGGTGGCGATGCCGAAGGACCAGCCGGGCTGGGCGACGCTGGCCATGGAGCTGGACGTGAAGGTAATTCATATCGCCGAGCGCGATACCCAGGTGGCAAAGGAGCCGAAGCAGCCGGGCGAGTTCGTCAATACCTGGTCGATCGACGGTTTCGTCAGCGAGGGCGGCCAGCCGGCCGAGCTGGGCTGGGGCACGCATGAGAAACATTTCCCGGCGGATGGCGCACGGCATGACTTCGGCTGCGACTCGGCGATCTACCTGCAGCGGCCGGGCGCGTCAACGCGCGTGCGGACGTGGACGCCGCTGGAGGGCCCGTTCCACGGATTCCTGGTAACGCACAACGAGTCGATCTCGATCTCCGACTATTTCACCCTGCGCAAGGACGGAAAGGTCGTGTACCGGCCGACCGTCCACTACGCCTATCACCCCTGCGACGATGCGGTGCTGTCGGTACACGAGATCTGCGGCAAGAACTGGGTACAGCAGGATCGCCAACGCCTGATCGTGGACGAGATCACTTCCGGCACCGACGAACTGGGCGTCCTGCTGATGGGGCACGCCAAAGGCGCCTATTGGTACGGCTCGGTGCTGTCGATCGACGAGGCGCGCAGGCTGGTGCCTTACAACAACGCCACCAGCCTGCAGGTCACGGCTGGCGTGCTGGGTGCGGTGATCTGGGCGATCGAGAACCCCGATGCCGGGGTGATCGAGGCCGACCACATGGACCACGTGCGGATCATGGATATCGCGCGGCCGTATCTGGGCAAGATGGTAGGGCAATATTCGGACTGGACGCCGCTTCACCGACGCGGCCGGCTGTTTCCCGAGGACGTGGACACAAGCTGCCCATGGCAGTTCAAGAATTTCCGGGTGATCTGAGGCGCGGCCGCCAGGCGGGACTCGCCTCGGCCGTGGGCCGCTTGTAAGATCGGAGCGCCGGGCGGCGGACGGCCGTCCGTCGAGAGGGAATTGCCATGACTCGCACCAGACACTCTGTCGTTGCATTGGCCGCGATGCTGTTACTTGCCGCGGCCGGCCCCGCGTTCGCGCAAACCAAGGTCATCCGCTGGGGTGACGTGGTCGGCGGCAACCACCCATCGGTCCTGATGATCGACCGCGTCGCCAAGGCGGTGAAGGAGAAAAGCCAGGGCCGGCTCGAAATCCAGGGCTTTCCGGGCGGGCAGCTGGGCAGTTCGCGCGACATGATCGAGGGCGTGGCCAACAACATCCAGCAGATCGTGACGGAGGGCGCGGCCAATTTCGGCCAGTGGGTGCCGTCGATCTCGGTGGTCGAGGCCCCCTATATCTGGCGCGACGCCGACCATCTGGTCAAAGCGATGAACGGTCCGATCGGCGAGGAGATGAACAAGCAGCTGGTCGAAAAGCGCGGGATGCGAATCCTGGGCACAACCTACTATGGAACGCGGCATCTGACCACTTCGCGCAAGGAAGTGAAGACGGTGGAGGACATGGCCGGCTTCAAGCTGCGCGTGCCGGAGAACGACGTGTTTCGCGCGATGGCGGAGTCCTGGGGCGCCAAGCCCACCCCGATGTCGTTCGGCGAGCTTTATCTCGCGCTCAGCCAGAACCTCGTCGACGGTCAGGAGAATCCGCTGCCGACCATCCAGGCCGGCAAGTTCAACGAGGTGCAGAAATACCTGGTGCTGACCGGGCATATCATCACGCCGCGCCTCGTCGTCATCAACGAGGGATTCTGGAAATCGTTGTCGGCAGCCGACCAGAAGATCGTCAAGGACGCGCTCGACGAGGGCATCGCCTGGCAGAACGCCGAGATCCAGAAAGCCGAGGCCTCGCTCGTCGACACCTTCAAGAAAGGCGGCGTGACGGTGATCGAGCCGGACGTCGCCGCGTTCCGCAAGGCGACCTTGGCTGCGGTGCCGCCCAAGTTCACCAAGGTCTGGGGCGAGGGGACCTGGGAGAAGATCCAGGCGGTGAAGTAGGGCGCGGCATCCGGCGTTTCCCGTGTTTCGGCAGGCTTGGCATGAAGGGTTTGGCGCGGCGCTAACCCTCATGCCGCGCTTGTCGAAGGATCAGGCGTTTCCGCCTCGATGACGAAACTCGTCCGTGCAGTCGAACGCGTTGCCGACGCGCTGCTGATCTTCCTGTTCCTGCTGATCTTTACCCTGGTCCTGGTCCAGATCGTCTGCCGCTATGTCCTCAACAGCCCTCTGGTCTGGTCGGAGGAACTGGCGCGATTCGCATTCATGTGGCTGGGAATGCTTGCCTGGAGCCTGGGTTCGCGCCGCCGCTCGCATATCGCCGTTACATTCTTCGCCGACCTCCTGCCGGCGGGCGCGCGGCTCGCCCTGGCCGTCGCCGTCCAGGCGTCGATCGTCCTCTTCTGTGCGCTCCTCGTCTGGCATGGCGTGACCCTGGCCCAGCGCAATGCCGGTCTGCCTGCGGTCACGATGCCGGTCAGCTTCGCGCTCGTCTACGCCATCGTGCCGGTGGGCGCGGCGACGATGATTCTCTACGCCATCGCAGCGATATGCGATCTGCTCATCAGCGGCCGTGCCGACGCCCGCAGCAGGGACTACTTGGCATGATCGAGCCCATGCTGTGGATCATGGGCGGTTGGCTGGTCGTCATGCTGCTGGGTGTGCCGGTCTTTGCGTCGATGGGACTGGCGGCCGCCGCCTTCGTGTGGTGGGGCGGCTTTCCTGGAGTGGTGATCCCGCAGAAAGTGATCCAGGCGGTCAACTCGTTCCCGCTGCTGGCGGCGCCCTTCTTCATTCTGATGGGCAATCTGATGAACAGCGCCGGCATCACCGCGCGCATCTTCCGCTTCGCCAAGGTAATGGTGGGCTGGTGGCGTGGGGGGCTGTGCCACGCCAACATCTTGGGCAGCGTCATCTTTGCGGGCATGAGCGGATCGGCCGTGGCGGACGCGGCGGGTCTGGGCACGGTCGAGATCAAGGCGATGAAGGACGCGGGCTACGACGCCGAGACGGCGGCGGCGGTGACCGCGGCGTCCGCGACGATCGGCCCGATCATTCCGCCCAGCCTTCCGATGGTGGTCTATGGCGTGGTGGCGGAGACGTCGATCGGCGGCCTGTTCATCGGCGCGATCGTTCCCGGCCTGCTGATGGCCGGCGCGATGATGGTTCTGGTATGGCGCATGGCCGCCAAGCGCGCCATGCCGCGCGAGCCCTTTCCCAGCGCGCGCGAGGCCTGGGCGGCATTCCGCGGCGCGTTCTGGGCCCTGTCGGCGCCGGTCTTGCTGATCGGCGGCATGCTCTCGGGCGTCTTCACCCCTACCGAAGCGGCGGCGGTAGCCGCGTTCTACGCGTTGATCCTGGGCCTGTTCGTCTACCGCGATCTGAGCATCCGCGACCTGCCGCGCGTCATCCTCGATACGATCGAGACCACCGGCGTGGTGCTGGCGATCGTTATGTGCGCCGTGCTGTTCGGCTGGGCGTTGTCGGTGAGCCGCTTTCCGCAGTTCATCGGCACGGCGATCACCGAGTGGTCGACCGACCCGCTGGTGATCCTGCTCCTGGTCAACGTGCTGCTGCTGATCGTTGGCTGTTTCATGGAATCGATCGCGGCGCTCCTGATCCTGGTGCCGATCCTGATGCCCGTGGCGATCAAGGTTGGCATCGACCCGATCCAGTTCGGCGTGGTGTTCGTGCTGAACCTGATGATCGGCACGCTGACGCCGCCGGTGGGCATCGTGCTGTTTGTCGTGTCCAGGGTAGCGGAAGTGCCCTTCGAGCGCGTGACCCGCGCCACCGCGCCATTTCTCGTGCCGTTGATCGCGGTCCTGGCAGCGATCACGCTGTGGCCGCCGCTGACGACTTGGCTGCCGGGCCTGGTGTTCGCGCGCTAGATACTCACCCGCCGCGCCAGCGCTTGACGGCGCCGAGCTCGACATCGAACAGGTCCATGGTCCGGCCCAGCGTGTGATCGACCAGGTCCTCAATCGATTTCGGTCTGCCGTAGAAGGCCGGCATGGGCGGGGCGATGACCGCGCCCATCTCGGTCAGTGCGGTCATGGTGCGCAAGTGTCCCAGGTGCAGCGGCGTCTCGCGCACCATCAGCACCAGGCGTTTGCGCTCCTTCAACACGACGTCGGCTGCGCGGGGGAGCAGGCCCGAGGTCACGCCCGTGGCGATTTCGGACATCGAGCGGATCGAACAGGGGGCGACCACCATTCCCAGGGTGCGAAACGAGCCGCTGGCGAGCGCCGCGCCGATGTCCTCGTTGCTGTACCATTTGGTAGCCAGCGCCCGAACCTGCGCCACCTTGTATTTCGTCTCGTGCGCCAGCGTGATCTCGGCTGAGCGCGTCATCACGAGGTGCGTTTCGATCGGCAGCGAATGCAGCAGTTCGAGCAGCCGCACGCCGTAGACGACGCCGGACGAGCCGGAGATGCCGACGATCAGGCGCGAAGCGTTTTGCTTGGCCATCAGGCCTGCTCGCAGATATCCAGAATGCACAGGAGGTACATGCGCACCATGTCGAGGTAGTCTATGATATCTACACGCTCGTCCGGCATCGTGTTGTAGCGCCCGCCGGGCCCGCAGACGATGCCCTCCATCCCGAGCTCTTTGTAAAAATGCCCGGCGTCGGTGCCATAGTAGCCGGGCGGGACGATTGCGCCCGTCGGCTGCTTGCCGCCGCGCACCTTCTCGTAGGCGGCATTGATCGTCCTGACGATACGCGCGTTCTTCGGCACCTCGAAGGCCGGCATCAGCGGCCGGCCCGCGACGTGTTCGGGCGTGATGGTAGCCTTCAATCCGGGAATGCGCTGTTCGAGGTCGTCCAGCACCTTTCGCATGTCGGCGATGGCCTGGGCTTCCTCCTGGCCGGGCGCATAGCGGCCCGAGCCTTTGATCTTCACGTAGTCCGCGACCTGCGGCGGTCGCCATTCCTGCAGCTCCTTGCCGAGGGCGCCGTGGACCACCCCGACATGCACACGGTTGATCGACCGATGCTCGTCGCTGCGGGCGCCGGAGAACGTCATCCCGTTAAGGCGCGGGATCAGGTCGCATGCCGCCATGATCGCGTCCACCGCCTCCTCGCGCTTCGACAGGTGCCGCGTGATGCCCGTCAACTCGATGATAAAGGTGAAGGCGGCGGCGTGCATCGTCAGCGCCTGCAGGTCGGTGGGCTCGCTGTTGATGAAATAGTCCGCACGTACCCCGTGCCTGATCGCCGCCAAGGTACCTACGCCGCCCTGCAGTTCGCCAACGACATAGGTCAGCACCACATCGCCCTTGAGTTTCACGCCGGCGTCGATCAGGGTCTTCACCGCGCAGAAATAGGCCGCATCGCCCGCCTTCATGTTCGACACGCCGATTCCGTAGATGAACTTATCGTCGATCAGCCCGCCCCACGGGTCGACGGTCCAACCCTCCGTCACCGGGTTGGTGTCGAGATGGCCGTTGAACAGCAGGCTGTTGCCGCCGCCCTTGCCCTTCCAGCGCCCGATCGCGTTGACGCGCTCGCCCTCCACGGGCTGCAATTCGGATTCGAGGCCCATCGCGTTCATCTGCTCGGCCATGAAGAGGGCCAGCTTGCGCTCGCCGTCGGTTTGCGAATAGCTCTTGTGGCGTATCATCCGGGCGAGGAAGTCGAGACAGGCCCTTTCGTCGATGCGGGCGAGAAGCGCGTCGCGGTCCATGGCGTTTCCTTCTTTCAGCCCACCGGCGCCGGCACGGCGTCGATCAGCGCGTTGGTGTAGGGGTGTTTGGGCCCGGCGGCCAGCTCGTCGATGGTCATGAGCTCGACCAGCTCGCCGCGCAGCATGACGGCGATCCGGTGGGCTATCTGGCGCACCAGGTTCAGATCGTGCGTGATGAAAAGATAGGCCGTGCCGAAACGCCGCTGCAGATCGAGCAGCAGGTCGATCACCGCCGCCTGCACCGAAACGTCGAGCGAGGAGGTGATTTCGTCGCAGATCACGAGCCTGGGGCGCGAGGCGAAGGCGCGCGCGATAGCCACGCGCTGCTTCTCGCCGCCCGAGAGCTGGTGCGGGTAGCGGCGTGCGAAGGCCCTGGGCAGGCGCACCTGCTCCAGCAACTCGTCGATCCGGCCGCCGAAGCCTGCCGGCCCGACGCCCCCGTAAAGCTTCAGCGGCCGCGACAGGATCTCGCCGACGCGGTGTCGCGGGTTGAGCGAGGAGTCGGGGTGCTGGAAGACGATCTGCACATCACGACGGTAGGCCCGGTCCATATCGCCGGCCGAGACGATGCGCCGGCCGTCGAAGCGGATTTCGCCGTCGAACGGATTCAATCCCGTAAGCGCCTTGGCCAGGGTCGACTTGCCCGAGCCCGACTCGCCGACGACACCCAGGATCTCGCCCGGCCGGACCGACAGGCTGACCGCGCGGTTGCCCACCACCCGCTCACGCTCGCGGCCCAGAAGTTGCGCCAGGATCGACTTGCGTCCGTAGCGCACGGTCAGCGAATGCGCTTCGATCAGCGGTGCACCGGCCACGTTCGCCGCAAGCGGATCGCCGAGCCGTCTGTCCGGCCGCGGCACGGCGGCAATCAGCCGCTTCGTATATTCGGCTTGCGGCGCAGCGAAAACCCGGCCGGCGGGGGCGGTTTCGACCAAGCGGCCGCGATGGATCACCGCCACGCGATCGGCGACCGAGGCCACCACCGCCAGATCGTGCGAGATGTAGAGCGAGGCTACGCCGGTTTCGTCCTGCAGGCGCCCGAACAGGTCGAGGATTTGCCGCGCAGTGATGACGTCGAGCGCCGTGGTCGGCTCGTCGAAAAGGATGCACGCGGGCTGGCAAGCGAAGGCCGTCGCGATGACAACGCGCTGTTTCTCGCCGCCCGAGGCCTCGTGCGGGTAGCGGTGCATCATGTCGGCCGGCCGCTGCAAGCCGACGCGCGCCAACATGGCTTCCCCCTCGACCCAGGCCTGCTTCTCGGTCAGGCCCCGATGGCGAACCATCACCTCGGCCAGTTGCCGGCCCAAGGTCAGGGTGGGGTTGAGCGAGGTGCTGGGGTCCTGGAACACCATGCCAATGCGCCGGCCGCGGATCGCCGTGATTTCGGCCGGTGACTTTGCGCGCAAATCCTCCCCGTCGAGCAGGATGGCGCCGCCGGATTCGCGCGCATTGCCAGGCAAATAGCGCATGATCGCCCAGGCGAGCGAGGTCTTACCGGAACCGGACTCGCCCACCAGTCCCACCACTTCGCCCTCGCCAATTGCTAGGCTGACGTCCTCCAGCGCCCGGAAGCTGCCCCTGGGCAGGGCATAATCCAGCGTGTAGCCGGCAACCTCGAGGACGGTCGTCATGTCCGCGGATTCAGGGCGTCGCGCAGCCCGTCGCCCAGGAGGTTGAAGCCGACCGCGACCACCGCGATGGAAAGGCTCGGCCAGATGATCATCCAGGCGTTCAAGTGCATGAACTTGCGCGCTTCGGAGACCATGAGCCCCCATTCCGGCGCCGGCGGCTGCGCGCCGAGGCCGAGGAAGCTCAAGGTTGCGAACAACATGACTGCGAAGGACACCCGGATCGTCATCTCGACGACGATGGGCGCGACGACGTTCGGCAGCATCTCGCGCAGCACCACGAAGGCGGCGCCTTCGCCGCGCGCGATGGCGGCGTTGATGTAGTCCTGCTTGCGCACCGTCAACGCGACGCTGCGCGTGATACGGGCCATGGATGGCGTAAAGGCGATCGCGACCGCGACCAGGGCATTGAAACTGCTCTTGCCCAGCAGGTTGACGATCAAAAGCGCGAACAACAGACTGGGAACGGACATGATGGCATCGACGGTGCGCATGATCGCTTCGTCCGCGCGTCCACCCAAATAGGCCGAGGTGGTACCGACGACCGCCCCGGCCATGGTGCCGAGCATGGTGGCCAGCAGGGCCATCACGACCGTGGCGCGCGCGCCGTAAAGCAGGCGGCTCAAGATGTCCCGGCCGTACTGATCGGTGCCCAACCAGAACTCGCCGCCCGGACCCTTATAGCGGTTGAGCGGGAACAGCCCTTCGGGGGCATGCGGCGCTATCGCCGGGCCGAGCAGCACCGCCAGTATGGCGGCAGCGACGATCAATGCGCCGATCGCGCCCTGCGGCGAGCGCAACAGGCGACCGGAGAGTTCACGCATACTGAATTCTCTTGTCGAGCGCGGCATAGGCCATGTCGGCCAGGAAGTTCACGACCGAGTAGGTAGCGGCCATGATCAGCGCACCGGCCTGGATCGCCGGCAGGTCGCGATTCTGGATGGCGACGATGAGCTGGCGTCCCACGCCGGGCAATGCGAAGATCTCCTCCACCACGATGATGCCGCCGAGCAGGTAGCCGACATCCAGCGCCACGATGGTGATGGTGGGCAACAGGGCGTTGCGCAGCGCGTGGCGGAACAGGACGGTCCGCTCGTCCAGGCCCTTCAGCCGCGCGGCGCGGATGTAGTCGGTGTGGAGCACGTCCACCAGCTCGGAGCGCACCATGCGCGAGACATGCGCGACCAGGATGACGGAGACGGTTAGGACCGGCAGGACCAGGTGCTTGATCCCGCGCAGGGGATCCTCGGTCAGCGGCACATAGCCGGTCGCGGGCAGCAGTTGTAGCCAGTCCGCCAGGATCAGCACGACCAGCGTGGCGGTCACGAACTCGGGAAACGAGACGCCGACATAGGAAAGGATCGACACGAGCAGGTCCGAGACCCGGCCGCGATTGATCGCCGCGACGATGCCGAGCGGCACCGCCACCAGCAGCATCAGCCCGATCGACAGCGCAGCCAGCAGCAGCGACCGGCTCAGCGCCTCAAGCATCATCTCCGCCACCGGCTGGCCGGTGCGCAGGGAATTGCCGAACTCGCCCTGCAACACGCCCGACAGCCAGGCGGCATACTGCAGCCACACCGGCCGGTCGAGGCCGAGGCGCTCGCGGATGGCGGCCAGCGCCTCGGGCGTCGCGTTCTCCCCCAGCATCATGACGGCGGCATCCGCCGGCAGCACCTGGGTGATGCCGAACACGAGCAGCGACACGACGGCGAGGGTGTAAACCATCAGCCCGCCGCGCCGCAATAGATAGGTCAGGGACATGCGGCGAGGCCGCCCCTCCCTTCGTCGGCGCGCTATTTACGCGCGCTTCGGCGCGCCGTCGCCAAGCCAGACATAGTCCAGGCGGAACACCGCGCCCCGCGGATGAAGGTTGTAGCCCTGGACATAGGTTCGTTGGCCGGCCAGGAGATCGAAGAACACCGGGATGATCGAGGGCACCTGTTCGTTCATCAGCTTCTGCGCATCGCCGTAGAGTTGCCGGCGCTTGGCTTCGTCGACCGTCGTACGCGCTTCGCCCACCAGCTTGTCGAAATCCTGGTTGTTCCAGCGCGTCTCGTTCCAGGCTGCATTCGAGGTATAGAGCAGCGAGAAGATGGCATCGGCGGTCGCCTGCATGTTGTAGAAGCCGATGTAGAAATTCCCCTTCTTCCAGACTTGGTCCAGGTAGGTCGCGTGCGGCATGGTCTGGACATTGATGGTGAAGCCGGCGGGCTTGGCCATCTCGCGCGTCGCCACGGCAAGCTGCGTGCGGATTGCAGGTCGATCCGAGGCGATCAGCGTCAGCTCGAGCCCGTTGGGATGGCCGGCCTCGGCCAGCAGCTTCTTCGCGGCGGCGATGTCCTGCTTTTTCAGCTGCATGTCGCGATAGAAGCGATAGGCAGGGTTGAGCGGCGTATCGTTGCCCACGGTGCCGAAGCCCTCGGTCACGAAATTGACCATTGCCGCGCGGTCGATCGTCAGCGCCAGCGCCTGGCGGACACGCGGATCGTTGAACGGCGGCTTGTCGCAGCCGAAATTGATATTGCAGAACTGGCCCGACGGCGTACGGAGCGCCTTTACGCCGTTCGCCTTCTGCAGACGGCCGAACTCGGTCGGCAGCGTGTTCAGCATCAGGTCGGTGTCGCCCGCGATCAGCGCCGACACCTCCGCGGTCGGATCGGGATAGATCACCAGCTGGACGCGGTCGAGATAGGGGCGCTCCTTGTCGTAGTAGGCCGGATTGCGCTCCACCACGACCAGTCGCTCGGGCTCGAAGGAGACGAGCTTGAAGGGTCCGGTGCCGATCGCCTCGCGGTCCAGCCGCGCCAGTCCCGCCTTGATCACAGCGGCCGGCACGATTTTGGCGTTGGTATAGGCGAGCGCGACCGGCAGGTCGGCATAGGGCGCGGTCAGTTTGAAGACGACCGTCGTGTCGTCGGGCGCGCCGACCTTTTCGATCGGTCCGACGTTCTGGCGCGCCGGCGACGCGGTCTTGGCGTCGAGGATCGCCTCGAAGGTTGCCACCACGTCGGCAGCGGTGCATGCCGAGCCGTCGTGGAAGGTCAGGCCCTTGCGCAGCCTGAAGGTCCATTCCGTCAGGTCGGCCGATGCCGTCCAGGACTCGGCCAGATCCGGTACAGCGGTCATGTCGAGGCCGAGGCGCGTCAGGCTGCTGTAGAGCAGTTCGGCCAGCAGGTACTCGGGATTGACGCGTGTCAGCAGAGGGTTCAGCTTGGCAGCGGCCTGATCGGCGCTCATGCGCAGCACGCCGCCGCGCCGGGGCGTTTGCGCGAACAGCGGCGCATGTGGCAGAGCGAGCCCGCTCCCGAGGGCGGCGGCGCCGGCCAAAAACCGGCGTCGATCGAATGCGGACATGGCGATCATGTTGGTCCCCCTAGGCTTGTTGTGTGGCGGCCGCGCTCTGCGCCCGGGCCGCGGGTTCGAAATCGGCGCTGAGATAGAGCAGGATTGACTGGGCCAAGGATACGACGTCGTCGATCGTGGTGAATTCGTCCGGCGCATGGGCGTTGCAGCCCGGGCGCGTCAGCCCGCCCAGCAGGATCTCCTTGATGCCGGCGCGCTGGACCCAGCCCATATCGGAACTCGTCGACGAACCCCAGGCGCGGAAGCTGCCCGGCGCGAAGCCGAAGCCCTGGGCGAGCGCTGCTTGCCACCGCGGCCAATGTGGGCCGGTCGGATCGGATACGGGCGCCAGATGGCCGCTGAGCCGCTTCTCCACTTTCACGGCGCGTGAGCCCTTCATCGCCTCGTCGATCGTGCGCTCCAGTTCGGACCGCACGGCCGCAAAGCTTTCCTCGGGAGCGTAACGCCGGTTGACCAGAATGTCGAAGCGGGTCGGCAAGGAGGAGCCCTTCTGCCCCCCTTGGGCGGCGGCAACCGTCAGCAGGGCGGTCAGCGGCCGGCCTTCGTAGTGGGGCGGCGACGGCATTGACGAGCGACGTTCCTGCACGCGCCTCTTGAGGGCGAGCAGAGCGTCAAGGAGCGGGATGGCTTCCTCCAGCGCGTTGATGCCGTCGCGCGGATCGCCGGAATGGCCGCCACGGCCGCAGATCCGGATCGAAAGGTCGATGCTGCCGAAGCAACCCGCCCAGATTCGCGGCGCCGCGCCGCCGTTCAGGTTCAGCAGGTGTCCGCGCAGCATGTTCTGTTCCGCCAGATAGCGCACACCGGGGTACAACCCGCCTTCCTCGTCCGTGCAGAACAGCAGCACCGGGTCGAAGCGTAGCGGCAGCCCGGCGCGCTCGATGGCGCGCAGCGCCGCCAGGGTGGACGCAATGGTGCCTTTCATGTCGGCGGTGCCCCGGCCATAGAGGCGCCGACCGTCGCGCGTCAACTCCAGTGCCGGGCGGGTCCAGCCTGCGCCCGGGGGCACCGTGTCGACGTGGAAGTAGACGCTGCAGACTTCCTTTCCCGTGGCCGGCCGCTCCGCGAGCAGGTTGATCCGCTCGCCGTCGCCGCTGCTGGCGCCGGCATGCCACAGTGCCTTGGGCACGACCACGCGCCGGAAGCTGAACCGGTGCGGCGCCAGGAGCGCCTCCATCAGGTCGGCAAACGCACCATAGCCTTCGCCCGGAGGAAAGGACGTGTCGACGGCAATCAGGCGCTCCATGTCGGCCAGAATTGCCGGCTCATCCCGCGCGACCGAGGCGAGCACCTCGTCCAGCTCGCGATTGCGTAATTCTACTGATGCTGCCTCCATGTTTCCCCTCGGTCGCTTATTTCTATAAACTTTATAGAAATATTGAGACTGGACCGATGGGAACTGTCAATCCGATAAGTGATCGGAGCCCCGCCGTGGCCCCTTCGCAGGCGGGCGAGGCGCGCCTGACGCTGGGCGCCCAGGCCGGTGTTCCCCTATACGAACTCGTCAAGCGCCACCTGTCCGAACAGATCCTGCTCGGCCGGTGGCTTCCGGGAACGGTCCTGCCCGGCGAGGTTGCCCTTGCCCGGACCTTCGGTGTCGCGGTCGGAACCACCCGGCGCGCTCTAGCTGAATTGACCGCGGAAGGACTGCTGACGCGTCGGCGCAAGACCGGGACCGTCGTGACCGGCCGCCGGCCTCATCACAGCCTGCGCTCGTTTTTCCAGTATTTCCGGCTGCATGGCCTCGACGGATCGCTGATGCGGTCGAGCGCCAAGGTGCTGAGCATCGCGCGCGACGAGGCCAGCGCCAACGAAGCCAAGAAACTGGCGCTGCCGCAGAACGCGACGGTCATCCGGCTGCGCCGGGTGCGGAGCATCGACGGCATTCCCGTCATGTACGACAAGATGGTGATTCCCGCCGGCCGCGTGCCCGGGTTTCCGGAGCGTGTCGAGGACGTGCCCGAACTGGTCTATCTGCATTTGCTCGAACGCCATGGCATACGGATCTCGGCGGTCCGTGAATGGATCACCGCGGCTCTGGCGGATCCAGAGGACCTCGAAGCGCTGCGACTGACGCCTCCCGCAGCGCTGCTGATCATGGACGAGCTGGCCTTCGACCAGACGGGCACGCCGGCGATCCTCAACCATCACCGCGCCCAGACCGCGCGCCATTGCTATGTAAACGAGGTTAGCTGACGCCCGACGACGCCGGCCGTCTGATTCGACGTGAATCGCCGGGCAGCGAGGGGCGATGCGGCAGACGGCTAGGTTCTGCCTGAACTGCCTGACAAAAGGCCTAACTCGGCGTGGCGGCCGCCATGTCGTCGGTCACCGGCACCGAGGCGTCGGCGGCCCAGGTCAACCAGACACGCCGCCCGCTTTCCAGCGGCACGTTGAGCCGCCAGCTCGGGCGCGTGACCGTCAACTCGCCGACTCCCTCGGCCGACACCAGGAAGTGCACGCCGGTGCCGAAATAACTCCAGCGCAGGATCTCTGCCGGTAGCGCATTGGCAGCACCCGTCGGCTCGCCGGCCGCCACGTCGATTTTCTCCGGCCGCAAAGACACGAGCACGGGCTTGCCCGTCGCGCCCACGGCGTTGGCCTGCAGGAATCGCCGTCCGCCGCAGCGGTAGGTGAATCCGCCGCCGTCCACGCTTTCGACGGTACCGGCGAGAAAATTACTCTTGCCCAGGAAGTCGGCGACGAAGCGGGTCAGCGGGCGGTCATAGAGTTGAGCCGGCGAGCCGGCCTGGACGACCCTGCCGTCGCGCAGAATCGCGATGTCGTCTGACATCGACAGCGCCTCCTCCTGGTCGTGCGTGACGTAGATGAAGGTCATGCCGACGCGCTCGTGCAGCGTCTTCAATTCCCATTGCAGGTCGGCGCGCAGCTTCTTGTCCAGCGCCGACAACGGCTCGTCGAGCAGCAGCAGCTCGGGCTGGAACACGAGCGCCCGCGCCAGCGCGACGCGCTGCTGCTGCCCGCCGGATAGCTGCTTCGGAAGCCGATCGGCCAGATGGGCGAGTTGCACCAAGTCGAGCGCCTGGCGCACGCGATCCTGTATTTCCGCCTTCGGCCGCTTGCGCACGCGGAGCGGGAACGCGACGTTTTCGCCGACCGTCAGATGGGGGAAAAGAGCGTAGCCCTGGAACACCATGCCGAAATTCCGCTGCTCAGGCGGCAGCTTGGTGATGATGCGGTCGTCGACCAGGATGTCGCCGGATGTCGGGTCGACAAAACCGGCGATCGCCATGAGAATGGTCGTCTTGCCCGACCCCGACGGACCGAGCAGGGTCAGGAACGCGCCGCGCTCGACCGTGAACGACACATCGTCGACCGCCCGGACCTGCCCGTAGTGCTTGCTGAGGTTGCGGATGTGCAGGCTATGGGCCCGGGCGGAGATCATGGCGCGACCGCCGCGGCGGGAGCGCCGCCATCCTGGGCGTAGAGGTGGCAGGCGACCAGATGGCCGGGCTTAGGCTCGATGGTGACCGGCTGAACCTCGCGGCACACCGCCATCGCCTTCGGACAGCGAGTGTGGAATCGGCAACCCTTGGGCGGATTGAGGGCGCTGGGAATTTCGCCCGTGATCGCTGCCTTGCGCCGGCTGGCGCGCGGCTTTGCTTCCGGCACCGCGGCGATCAGCGCCTGGGTGTAGGGGTGCAGCGGCTCTGTGTAGAGCGTACGCTTTGCGCCGATCTCGACGATCTTGCCGAGATACATCACGGCTACTCGGTCGGAGATGTGCTTAACCACGCCCAGGTCGTGGGCGATGAACAGGTAGGCCAGTCCCATGTCGGCCTGCAGGTCCTGCAGCAGGTTGACGATCTGCGCCTGGATCGAAACGTCCAGCGCCGACACCGGCTCGTCGCAGACGATGAAACGCGGGCTGAGTGCAAGCGCGCGAGCGATGCCGATGCGCTGGCGCTGGCCGCCGGAGAATTCGTGCGGATAGCGCCTTGCGTGCTCAGGCGCGAGGCCGACGCGGGCAAGCAATTCCTGGACGCGCTCGCGCGCTTCGCGCTTGTTCATCGTTCCGTGGATCTCGATCGGTTCCTTGATGATGTCCTCGACGGTCATGCGTGGATTCAGGGCGCCGTAGGGGTCCTGGAACACGATCTGCATGTTGCGCCGGCGCTGGCGCATCGCGTCCGGCGGCAAGTCCAGCAGATTCTCGCCGTCGAATTCGATCCGGCCGGCGGTGGGCTCGATCAGGCGCAGCAGCATGCGACCGACGGTCGACTTGCCGCAGCCCGATTCGCCGACCAGGCCGAGCGTCTCGCCCGCAGCGACGACGAAACTTACGTCGTCGACTGCGCGCAGCAGTGCGCGCCCTCGGCCGAACGGTCCGCCATGGCCGACGGGGAAATGCTTGGTCAGCCCCTCGCAGCGCACGAGTGCCGTCATTGCGCGGGCAGCTCCCGGTGGCGAATGCAGGCGCTGTCGTGGCTGTTGGCGATCGCGACCAGCGGCGGCACCGCTGCCGAACACGCGCCCACGCGCCAAGCGCAGCGCGGCTCGAAGCGGCAACCCGGCGGTACGGAGGCAGGGTTCGGCAGCGTCCCCGGTATGGTCTTCAGGCGGTCGCGTTCATCACCGAGCTTTGGAATGCTGTCGAGCAGGCCGCGCGTGTAGGGGTGCGCCGGGCGGCCGAAAAGCTCGCCGACCGGCGCCCGTTCGACGATCTTGCCCGCATACATCACGATCACGCGGTCGGCCGTCTCGGCCACGACGCCCATGTTATGGGTGATGATCATGATCGCCATGCGGAACTCTTCGCGAAGATCGAGCAGCAATTCAAGAATCTGCTGCTGGATTGTCACATCCAGCGCCGTCGTCGGCTCGTCGGCGATCAGCAGCTTCGGGTTGCACATCAGGGCCATGGCGATCATCACGCGCTGGCGCATGCCGCCGGATAGCTGGTGGGGATAGTCGTCCATTCGGTGTTCGGGCGTCGCAATGCCCACGCGGGCAAGCATCTCGATTGCGCGATCGCGCTGGCGCTTTGGGCCCGCCCGCTCATGGACGCGCACGGTTTCCATGAGCTGGTCGCCGATCGTGAAGACCGGATTGAGCGAGGTCATCGGCTCCTGGAAGATCATGCCGATGCCCTGGCCGCGGATTCGGCGCATCGCCGGCTCGTCGAGCGTGAGCAGGTTCTCGCCCTCGAACCGGATCGAGCCTTTGCCGATCCGCGCCGGAGGCACCGGAAGCAGTCCCATGATCGACAGGGCCGTGACGCTCTTTCCGCTGCCCGATTCGCCGACGATGCCCAGCACCTCGCCGGGCGCCAAGTCGAAGCTGACGTCGTCGACGGCGGCGAACTCGCCGTACTCGCCGGCGAACAGCACTTGCAGGTTGCGGACGGACAGAAGCGTCACTGTTGGATCTTCAGGCGAGGGTCGAGCACGTCGCGCAGGCCGTCGCCCAGGAGATTCAGCGCCATCACGGTGATCGCCAGCGCCGCGCCGGGGATGGCGATGATCCAGGCCGCCTCGCGCATGTATTGGCGACCCTCGGCCATGATGTTGCCCCAGGTCGGCGTCGGCGGCTCGGCCCCCAGGCCCAGAAAGCTCAACGTCGCCTCGGTCAGGACCGCATAGGCAAACAGGAAGCTCAGCTGCACCAGCAGCGGCGCCATCGAGTTGGGCAGGATATGCCGGCGCAGGATGCGCCAGTGCCCGGCGCCGGCGGCGACCGCGGCCTGCACGTATTCCATCTGCCGGATCACGATCACCGAGGACCGCACGATCCGCGCGGTGCGCGGGATGTAGACGATGCTGAGCGCAAGGATCATGTTGGGCGTGGACCGGCCCAGCACCGCCGCAACGCCGATTGCCAGCAATATCGCAGGAAACGCCATGATGGCGTCGTTGATCCGCATCAGCACGTTGTCGAGGTTGCGGAAATAGCCGGAAAGCGCACCCAGCAGCGTGCCGAACACGGCGTTGATCAGCACCACGGCCGTGCCGATGAACAGCGAAAGCTGGGCGCCATAGACCACGCGGGCAAGCTGGCTGCGGCCGAAATTGTCGGTACCGAAAAGATAGTCCCAGCTCGGTGGCTGGAAGCGCGCGCGCATCGCGAGCTTGTTGGGGTCCGCGGGCGTTATCAGCGGCGCGAACACCGCAGCGGCAACAATGATCAGGAACAGGACCAGACCGGTCTGGAACGAACGGTGCCGAAGCAGTCGCCGCAGCGTCACCCACCGGGCCGAGCGCGCAGGCCGCGCAAGCGGCGCCGGCGCCACCTGTTCCATGGTCGCGACGCCGTCAGCCACCGTCGTACCTCACGCGTGGATCGAGCCACGCATAGGCGACGTCGACCAGGATGTTGATGGCCACCAGCAGCAAGGTGACGAATAGCAATCCTCCCTGGATCATCGGGTAGTCGCGGTTGAGAATGGCCGAGGTCAGCAACTGTCCGACCCCCGGGATGGAGAAGACGGTTTCGGTCACGACCGCGCCCGATATCAGCAGGCTGACGATGATGCCCACCACCGTCACCACCGGGATCATGGCGTTTGCGAGCGCGTGCTTGCCGACCACCAGGTAGTTGGGCAGGCCCTTGGCCCGGGCCGTACGCACGTAGTCCTGGCGGAGGATTTCCAACATGGTCGATCGCGTGATGCGCGCCAGAAGACCGATCTGCAGCAGCGCCAGCGAGATCGCCGGCATGGTCATCGACCGGAACCAGCCCCACGGGTCCTGCATGAACGGCACGTAGCCGCCGGAAGGCAGCCAACCCAGGTGGACCGAGAACAGCACGATCATCATCAGGCCGAGCCAGAAATTCGGCATGGAAACGCCGATCATGGCGAACATCATGGCGGCCTGATCGACCCAGGAGTTCTGGCGCAAGGCCGCGAGGATGCCGCTCGCCATGCCGAATGCCAGCGTCAGGACCAGGGCATAGATGCTCAGCGAGGCGGTGACCGGCAGACGTTCGAAGGTCGCCTGGGTCACATCCTTGCCCAGGAAGATCGACCGGCCCAGATCGCCGCGCGCAAGGCCGGTATACCACTTGACGAGCTGCACATGGGCCGGCTCGACGAGGCCGAGGCTCTTGCGAATCTGCTCGCGCTCGGCGGGCGTGGAGCTTAACCCGCCGAGCGCGGCGCTGACGTCGCCGGGAATGAGCCGCATCAGCCCGAACGTGATGAGGGTCACGATCAGGACCACCGGGATCGCCCCGGCGATTCTGTTCAGGATGACGCGGCCCAAGTTCCGGCTCCCCTTCCGCCGGCGCTACTCGATCCAGACGTTGGAGAAGCGCGGAATGCGGAAGGGCTTATACCCTTTCACGTTCGTGCGCGCCGCCTGGACCTTGGTCAGCGAGCCGAACGGCACGGCGTAGACCTGCTCCAGGATTCGCTTTTGCATGCGGGCGAAGGCTTCCTGGCGCTTGGCGGGGTCCGGCAGGTTGATCATGTCGTCGTAGGCCGCTTGCAGTTCCGGATCGGGCGGAGAGGGCGTGGCGTTGCCGCCGGCAAAGAACTTCATGGTGGCGAGCGGCCCCAGGGCGGGTTGGGTGCCGTAGCCCGTGTAGAAGAAGTTCCAGCCGTCCTTCTCGTTGATCATCCGGTTGACCGAGGTCGGCCAATCCATCACGTCTAGCTTGGCGTTGATGCCGACCGCCTTGAGCTGCTCGGAGACGACCAGCGCCGCGTTGTACATGCTGGTGTAGTCCTTGTTGGTCAGCAGCACCAGGGGCTCGCCCTTGTAGCCCGCTTCCTGCAGGTATTTCTTCGCCAGGTCCTTGTTCTTGAGGTTGTAGGTTTCCTTGCCCGCGTCGGTGTAGGTGGCGCGGCCGGGATACTGGAAGCCGATGTTCAGCTTGTAGGCGCCGTCGGTGGACGCTTCCATGATCTCGTCCATGTCGAGCGCAGCCTGGACCGCCCGGCGGAAAGCCAGGTTATTGGTCGGTGCGGTCTTGGTGTTGGGCAGCATGATGTGCACCCACCAATTTTCGAGCGGGATCAGGGTGACGTTCTTGTTCTTCTTGAGCTGGGCCTGCGCCTTGGTCGGAACGTCTTCCACCAGCATCAGCTCGCCCGTTTCCAGCCCGGCCACGCGTGCGCCCGGCTCGGTCACGATGCGATAGACGACCGTGTCGACACAGGCGACCTTGTAGCCGCCGAAGCCCGTACGGTCCTCGAACTTCGTGTTGGGCTTGTAGCCTTCGTAGCGCTTCAGCTTGACGTGGCTGTCGGCCACGTACTCGACCACCTGCCAAGGCCCGGTGCCGATGGGCTCGAGGCGCAGGGGGGCGGCATCCTTCTGCTCGGCCGGAATGATCACCACCGGCATGCTGAACGAGCTCAGGTCCTCGATGAAGGTCGGCTGCGGCTTCTTCATCCGGATGACGAAGGTGTATTTGTCCGGCGCCTCCCACTTTTCGACGTTCGCCAGGAAGGCGCGCTCGATGGCCATCCGGGCGTAGCGGTCGAACGACGCAACGACGTCCTCCGTCGTCATGTCCTTGCCGTTGTGGAACTTAATGCCCTGGCGGATCTTGAACGTGTAGGTCATCTTGTCGGCCGATTCCTCCATCGATTCCGCCAAATCGAGGATCGGCTCGTTCTTCTCGTCGCGCGTCATCAGCGGCTCGAAGACGTTCGAGACGACGTTGCGCGTGGAGATGGTCTGCGACCCGTACTGGTCCAGGCTGTTGACCTTCGCCTCGCCGGCGAAGACCAACTCGCCCCCCTTCTTGGGGCAAGTGAAGGGCGCCGCGAGCGCGGGACTCGCGAGCCCGAGGATGCCGACGACAAGCCCGTGACGGATCCAAGCCTTGGTGTGCATGACGCTTTCCTCCGTTGCCTTTCCCGTTCGTCAGTCGGCCGCAAGGTCGACGGGTGTGGCCGCCCGTCCCGTGCGGAAGTAGCTCTCGATGTTGTCGACCACGCCCGCATAGCAGGCGTCCCAGGTCTCGTTGCTGCCGCCGCCGATATGCGGGGTCAGAACCACGTTGTCCATCGCCAGTAGCCTTGCCGGCACGACCGGCTCGCGCTCGAACACGTCGAGACCGGCGCCGGCAATCACGCCGGTTTCCAACGCGTCGACCAATGCAGCCTCATCGACGATCGCGCCGCGCGCGATGTTCACCAGGATTCCCTGCGGTCCCAGGGCCCTCAGCACGCGCGCGTCAACCCGATGGTGGGTTTCCGGGGTGGCGGGGCAAGCGACGACCAGGTAGTCGCTCCAGCGGGCAAGTGCTTCCAAATCGTCGAAGTATCGGAATTCGATGCCCGCGCGGGGGTGGCGGTTGTGGTAGGCGATGTCGAGGTCGAAGCCGGCGGCCCGCCGGGCGATTGCCGCGCCGATCCGCCCCAGTCCGTAGATTCCCAGATGCCCGCCGGCGAACCGCGGCATGAGCGGGAAGCGCCCCTTGGACCAGCCCCCGGCACGCACATAGCGGTCCGCCGCCACGATTCCGCGCCGGGCGGCGACCAGCAACCCCATCGCCAGGTCGGCGACGCAGGCATCGGTCAGGCCGGGCGTGTTGGCGAGCGCGATCCCGCGGCGGCGCAGTACGGCAGTATCGACGTTGTCATAGCCAGCCCCGAGGACCGCGACCAACCGCAATGCGGGAAGCCGTCCGACGAGCGCCTCGTCCACGCGCGTACCCAGCACGGCCAGCACCTCGGCCTTGGGGTCGAAGGATTCGGGCAGGCGATGGAGGCGAAACCGGGCTTCAAGGGCCTCGGCAAGACCGTCGTTCAGCCCCAGGCCGTTGACTGCGGGCTTGACGAGGGTGTCCGTGGCGCATGCCGATGCGGTCATCGCCGTGCCGGTTTCCGCCGCAGCGGAAGCGTGCGCAATACGCCGATCAGACACTTGGAAATTAGGGCGCGACGTCGCTCGCCGTACCCCACCATGCCCTGCTCCCCGCGGCCTGTTGTTATCTTGGTCCCCCTTGTACCATAGCGCTACAGCATGCGCCGTGCCAAGCTTCCTCGGTGCGCAGGCTTGTGCGGGAAGCCTTGACCGCGCGGCCATGCCGGCGACACTCTCTCGCCCGTGCGGATCGATCATCAGCTATTGCGCCGGCGCAGCAGCCACCTGCTGCGCGCAGGCGGCAGCGAGGAACCCGAGGCGCAGGCGGTCGCCGACCATCTGGTCGATGCCAACCTGGCGGGCCACGACAGCCACGGCGTGGGCATGCTGCCGCACTACGTGCGCAACCTCCAGGCAAAGACCCTGGTGCCCAACCGCAAGCCCAGAGTGGTCAGCAACAGCGGCAATTTCGCGGTGTGGGACGGCCGCAACGGCTACGGCCAGGTCATCGCGCGCGACGCGATGGCTTGGGCAATCAGGGCGGCGCGCCAGCATGGCGTGGCCGTGCACGCGCTGCGCAACAGCCACCACATCGGGCGGGTAGGCGCTTATGGCGAGTTGGTCGCGGCAGAGGGGCTGCTGGCGGTGCATTTCGTCAACGGCAATTCCGGCCCGCCGCGCGTATCGCCTTTCCTCGGTCGCGAGGGGCGCATGTCGACCAACCCGATCTGCATTGCCGTACCAGGCACCAAGACGACCCAGCCGATCGTCCTGGACTTCGCCACCAGCCGCATCGCGTTGGGAAAGGTGCGCGTCGCCTACAACGAGGGCAAAAAGGTGCCGGAGGGCGCGCTGCTCGATGCCGAGGGCAAGCCAACCGACGATCCCAGGGTGATCTACGAGGCGCCGCAGGGAACCGTTACGCCCTTCGGCGAGCACAAGGGCTACGGACTGGCGCTGATCGCCGAATTGCTGGCCGGGGCGATCGCCGGGTCGGGCACGATCCAGCCGGACAATCCGCGCGACCGCGGCATCGTCAACGGGATGCTGACCGTCGTGATCGATCCCGAGCGCATGACCGATCGATCCTTCATCGACCGCGAGATCGACGCGATGGTCGCCTACCTGAAGACAACGCCGGCCATCGACCCTTTAAGGCCGGTCCTGGTTCCCGGCGAGCCCGAACGCATCGCGCGCGCCAGGCGCATCGCCGAGGGCATCGAGATCGACCCCACGACTTGGCGCGATATCGGCGCGGCGGCAGCGAGTTTGGGCGTGCGCTTCGACGGCGGCAATTGATGGCCGAGACGAAATCCCTTATCGACCCGTCGCGCCTAGACTTGGCGCGGGAATACCGGGCAAACCCGTTCGGCCGCCACAGCCCGGCCTTGCAGGCGGTGCTGAACGTGATGCGCCGCCCGGAATACTGCCAGGACCTGATCCTGGTCTCGGTCGAGCCGGGCAAATGGGTGCTGGGCAAGCGCCTGCCCGATGGCAAGCCGCCCGAGCTCTACAAAGAGCAGGTCTTTAGCCGCCTCGAAGACGGGGAGTGGGAGGCGTTCCGGCGTCGCTGGAAGGCGCTGAGCGGCCAGGAGCTGGATCTCAAGTGAAGTCCCCATCGGTCGTGGGTTATCTCGACAGGCTCTACGCGCATGCCGGCGAGGAGGTGACGCTGCGCGTCAGCGTGCTCGATCCTGCCGGCAAGTACCGCGCCGGGCTCGTGCGGCTGGTCTGCGGCGAGACCGGGCCGAAGGGGCCGGGGCTGAAGGAGGAGGCGATCGCCTCGCCGATCGACGGCGAGCACCGCGGCAGCGAGCAGTACACGCCGATCGGCAGCTGCGTGATCGTCGACCGCCTGCCGCCGCTGGGTGCGGTCGCGATGTCCGTCCTGGCTTGGCCGACCTTGCCAGGGCGTGGCGTGCAGGCGCTGCTGTCGCTCGGGAAGATCAAGCTGGTCCTGGACGCCGGCGGCGCCGCGGCGCTGGTTGTCGGCGGTGAGACACTGTCCACGGGAACGAAACTCCGCGCGCAAGCCTGGCACCGAATTGAGGCGCGCTACGATCCCGCAACCGGCGCGGCAGAGGTGTCGAGCGCTCCGCTTGCAGGCTGTCACGCCGACCTGCCTGCCTCCGCGGCAAGGAGGCTGACGGCAAGCATCGAACCGGAAACGCCCATGGTCATGGCGGCGTCGCTCGCGGACGGAAAGCGGGACCAGCACTATTACGGCAAGTTGGAAGCGCCAGTCCTGCAGTCGGGCGGCCGCGAATTCGCCTGGGATTTCGCCCAGAGGATCGACACGGCGAAGGTCGTCGAGCGTTCGCCCGGCCGCTGGCATGGTCGCGCGATCAACGCGCCGAAGCGCGCGGTCACCGGCTCGCGCTGGGACGGCACAGTGCATGACTGGCGGCAGAATCCCAGCCACTACGCCGCGATCCATTTCCATGGCGACGATTTGGCCGATGCCGGTTGGGCGCCCAGTCACAAGTTCAGGCTGCCGCGGGACCTGCGCAGCGGTTTCTATGCGGTGAAGCTCCAGGCCGACGGGCCGGCATTCTATGTCGGGTTCATCGTCAGCCCGGCGCCGGGCGCGAGGCGGGCCAAACTTGCAGTGCAGGCCTCGACCATCACCTACCTCGTCTACTCCAACTACCGCAGGCGCATGTCGCCGGGCCCGTTCGAACTGACCATGGGCGCGCTGCCGACGGTGGACATGACCGACATCCTCCTGGCCGAGCACCCCGAGTTCGGCAGCTCGACCTATGACGTGCATCGCGACGGGTTCGGCGTGGCGCATAGCTCGGCGCGACGACCGCTATTTAACTTCCGGCCGACCGGTCGGTTCTGGAACTTTTCGCTCGACCTCTGCTTGATCGATTGGCTGGACCAGCAGGGTATCGAGTACGACGTGATCAGCGACCACGAGCTGCAGGAGAAGGGCGAGGCGCTGCTGTCCCCCTACGACTGCGTGATGACCGGCTGCCACCCCGAGTATCACACGCTCGAGATGCTGCAGGCGACCGAGGCCTACGCGGCGCGCGGTGGCCGATTCATGTACATGGGCGGCAACGGCTTCTATTGGCGCGTCACGTTCCATCCCGCCTGGCCCGACCTGATCGAGCTGCGCCGCGCCGAGGACGGCACGCGCGCCTGGGCCGAGCAGCCCGGCCAGTACTACCACGCAACCGGCGAGTATGGCGGCCTGTGGCGTCGCATCGGCTGGGCGCCGAACAGGCTGGTGGGCGTCGGGTTCATCGCCCAGGGGTTCGACAGCTCTTCGTACTACCGGCGAACCGCGGCATCGCGCGACCCGCGCGCGGCTTTCCTCTTCGACGGCATCGACGACGAAATCATCGGCAATTTCGGCGCCTGGGGAGACGGTGCGGCGGGACTCGAGATCGACTGCTACGACCCGAAGCTCGGGTCGCCGCCGCACGCGCTGGTGATGGCATCCTCGGAAAACCACTCGAACGCTTTTCTCCTCGTCAACGAGGAGATGATGACGAATTTCCACGCCGTCGACGGCACCTTGAACGCGCGGGTCAAGGCCGACATCGTGTTTTTCGAGACGCCGGGCGGCGGGGCGGTGTTCTCGACCGGCTCGATCGCCTTCGTGGCGAGCCTGGCGCACAATGACTACCGGAACAACATCTCGCGCCTGGTCCGCAACGCGATCGACCGCTTCCTCGATCCGACGCCGTTTCGGGTGCCCGGCACCTACGCCTTGTAATCCGTGCCGAGGTGGAACAGGCAGTCGCCGCGCTCGGTGCGGCCGGGAATACGCTTGCACAGAACCACGCCATCGCGCTCGAAGCGGACGATCTCGGGCTTGCGCCAGGGCGTGTGCGAAAAATGGATGGCCGCGGCCGGCTGACCCTTCTTGACCGTGTCGCCCAACTCGACCAACGGTTCGAACACGCCACCGAACTCGGGCGTGTAGACATAGTAGTCCGGCCCGCCGACCTGCATCAGCCGCGTGCCGGGCGAAGGCGCGACCTTGACCTTGGGCAGCACACCGATGTGCTTCAGCATGCGCTTGACCCCCGCCTCGCAAATTTTCAGCGCCGCCGGCGTCACCGTGCCCGATCCCCCCATCTCGGTGCCCACAGCGATCGCGCCGCGGCGCGCAGCCGAGGCGCCGAGCGTCTGGTCGGCGCCCATCGGCCGGTTCGATACATAGGCGATCGGCGCGCCGAACTCGTGCAGCAGCTCGAGCAGCTTCTTGTTGCGCTTGTTCTCGCCGGGAACCAGCGTCCCCAGCGAACTCGGCACGTACATCAGCGAACTGCCGCCGGAGTGCACATCGAAGGCGTAGTCGCACATCGGCAAGATCGCGGTGTCGATAAAGTGCGCGATCTGCTTGGTAACGCCTCCGTTCGGATCGCCCGGAAAGGAGCGATTGAGGTTGCCGCCGTCGATCGGCGAGGTGCGCCGACCTGCCATGGCGGCCGGGAAGTTCGAGGCAGGGTTGATGATGATCCGCCCCTGCACGTGCTCGGGCTTCAACTCGCGGATCAGCTTCATCAAGGTGACCTGGCCCTCGTACTCGTCGCCGTGATTGCCGGAGTTCAGCAAGACGGTGGGCCCCTTGCCGTTCTTGATGCAGACCACCGGAATGGGGATCCAGCCATAGGCGGATTCGTGGACGGAGTGGAGCAGGCGAAGAAAACCGGTCTGCCGTCCGTTCTTTTCAAAATCAACGGTCGACGTGATTCGCGATGCGGTCATAGGTCGGAAACCTCGAACAAGGCGCGTTGTGACAGGGATGGTCGGGCCACTTCGGCCGGCCGCAGATTGGCACGCTGCGCTGCACTTGCAAAGCTCTCTGTGGGCAAACCGGCGCGTTGGTCAGAATGTCCTGGCGCCGTTGACGGGCAACAATACCGCGTAGAGCGACGTCGTGGCGCAAATGAACAGGCGGTTGTTCTTCGCTCCGCCGAAACAGACATTCGCGACGCGTTCCGGCACGCGAATGCGGCCGACCAGCGCGCCGTCGGGCAGGTAGCATTCGACGCTGGCGCCGGCGCTGGTCCAAATCCGGCCCTCCCGGTCGAGGCGGAACCCATCGAAAACGCCGGCCGAGCAATTGGCGAACACGTTTCCGTCCGAGAGCCGTCCGTCGCCGGCGACGTCAAACGCGCGGATATGGCGGGTGCCCTTTGGCGACAGCGTGCCCGCGCTGTCCGCGATGTAGAGCTTGCTCTCGTCGGGTGAGAAGGCAAGGCCGTTCGGCCGCTCGAAATCGTCGGCAACGATCCGGACCGCCCCGGTCCGCGGGTCGACGCGGTATACATGGCAGGCACCGATCTCGCTTTCCGCCTTGACGCCCTCGTAGTCGGAATCGATGCCATAGGCCGGGTCGGTGAACCAGATCGATCCATCCGACCTGACGACGACGTCGTTGGGTGAATTGAACCGCCTGCCGTCGTAACGGTCGGCAATGACGGTGATCGACCCGTCATGCTCGGTGCGCGTGACGCGCCGGTTGCCATGCTCGCAGGTGACGAGCCGGCCCTGGCGGTCCACGGTGTTGCCGTTGGAATGGCCGGCCGGCTGTCGGAACACACCGACCGCTCCGCTGGTCTCGTCCAGACGCAGCATCCGGTCGTTCGGAATGTCACTCCACACGAGCGACCGATGGGCAGGAAAATAGGCCGGTCCCTCGGCCCAGCGGCATCCTTCGTACAACTTCTCGACGCGCGCGCTGGTCTTCACGCAGGGCCGGAACCGCTCGTCCAAAATCTCGAAATCCGCTTCTGCCATCGATTCCCCTTGACGCCCTGGACGCGACGGTCGAGCGTATCGAAGCTACGATAGCGGTTTTCCCGGGACATTGCCTGCAATGCTGCTGGGCTGCATAGCCGACGACCTGACGGGCGCTACCGACCTGGCGCTGATGCTGGCGCGCAATGGCCTGCACACGGTTCAGACGATCGGGGTGCCCGTGGGCGGCGTACCCGATGCCGAGGCGGTGGTGGTGGCGCTCAAGTCGCGCACCGTTCCGGCCGCCGAGGCGGTCGCACAGTCGCTGGCCGCGCTTCGTTTGCTTCGTGCCGCGGGCGCACGCCAGTTCTTCTTCAAGTATTGCTCGACTTTCGATTCGACGCCGGAGGGCAATATCGGGCCGGTGGCAGATGCGCTGCTTGACGCGCTGGGCGCGGATTTCACCATCGCCTGCCCAGCCTTTCCGGCCAACCAGCGCAGCGTGTACCTAGGCCACCTGTTCGTGGGTTCGGTGCTGCTGTCCGATTCCGGCATGCGCAACCATCCGCTGACGCCGATGACCGACCCGAACCTCGTATCGGTGCTGTCGAGGCAGACCCGGCACAAGGTCGGGCTTGCGCCGTTCGCGGAGGTCGATGCCGGGCCGGAGGCGCTTCGCGCCGCTTTCGCCCGGTTGCGCAAGGAAAGGGTGCGCCATGCCATCGTCGACGCAGTCAGCGACCGGCACCTGATGACGATCGGCGCGGCGGTCGCCGACCTGCCGTTGGTGACCGGAGGATCGGGCGTGGCGATGGGCTTGCCCGAGAATTTCCGCCGCGTGGGCCTGGCGCCGGCGCGCAATGCGGCCATTCCCTTGCCCAAGGCCAAGGGCCACGCCGCCGTGCTGGCCGGAAGCTGCTCGCCGGCGACGCTCGGCCAGATCGAGGCGATGCGCGCCGCTGGCCCGGCCTTCGAAATCGACGTGCCTGCACTGGCCGAGGGCAGGGACGCGGCAATCGATGCCCTCGCCTGGGCCAAGCCGAAGCTGGGCCGGGCGCCGGTGTTGATCTATGCCAGCCAGCCGCCGGACAAGGTCGCGGAAATCCAGGCCAGGTTGGGACGCGCCGAATCCGGCGCAATGGTCGAGCAGGCCATGGCGCGAATCGCGTGTGGGTTGGTCGAAGCTGGGGTCGGGCGGCTCGTGGTTGCGGGCGGCGAGACCTCGGGGGCGGTAGTCAGGGCGTTGGGGGTGCGGACCCTTCAGATCGGGCCGGAAATCGACCCTGGCGTCCCATGGACTGCGGCACTGGATGGGCCCAAACTTTCGCTCGCGCTCAAGTCGGGCAATTTCGGCGGACGCGATTTCTTCACCAAGGCCTTCGCGGTGCTGGAATGAGCGAGAGCAAACTGCGCGAGGCCATCGCGCGCCACGGCCGATCGCTTTACATGCGCCGCTACGCCCACGGCAGCTCGGGCAACATCAGCGCGCGGCTGCCGGACGGGTTCCTGATCACGCCCACCAACGCGTGCCTGGGCGAACTCGATCCGGCGCGGATATCGAAGGTGGCGCCCGACGGCACGCATGTGTCGGGCGATAAGCCGTCGAAGGAGTCGTTCCTACACCTCGCGATGTATCAGGAACGGCCCGGAGCCGCCGGGATCGTGCACCTGCATTGCACGCATTGCGTGGCCGTCTCCTGCATGTGCCATGCGAATACGGACGACATTCTGCCGCCGATCACCGCCTATTATGTCATGCGGATCGGTCGACTGCCGCTGCTGCCCTATTACCGCCCGGGTGACATGGCGCTCGCCGACGCGGTGCGCGCGGCGGCGCGACGCGACCACGCCATGCTGCTGGCGAATCATGGGCCGGTGGTCGCCGGCAGGTCGCTGGACGATGCGGTCTACAATGCCGAGGAACTCGAGGAGACGGCGCGTCTGTTTCTGATGCTTCAGGGACAGAAGACGCGGTTCTTGACCGCGGAGCAATTCGCGGCGTTGCGCGAGGCGTTTCCGAGCTAGGAGCGGGCAAACACGGCCAACCGTTCGCGCATCGCCTGCAGGACCACGGACACCGCCGGTGCCGGAACGCGCCGCCGACCCACCATGATGCCGATTTGAAGCTGCTTCAGCCGCGGCTCGGCGAGCGGCACATGTCTTAGCTCGCCACGGGCGATCTGGCTTAGGAACCCGAACCGGGTGAAGAAGCCGACGCCGACCCCCGCCAGCAGCATGGCCCGCATGAACTCCAGCGAGTTCGAGGTCGAGCGGGTCTTCAGGTTCATCCGGTGGGCGGCGAGTTCGGCTTCGATTGCCGGCATCATCGGCTGGCGGTCATGGACCAGGATGGCGGGATGTTCGGCGCAGTCGCGCAGACGGATGTTGCGGCGTCGCGCCAGCGGATGGTCCGGTCGCACGACTATGCCGAGCGGTGCGGCGATCCGGTCCAACACCTCTACCGATCGGTCGCGCGGATCGACGAAGGTGATGCCGATATCCGCCCTGCCGTTGCGCAACTCCTCGGCGATGTCGCGCGGCCCCAGCGCCATGACTGCGAACGACAGCAGCGGATGGGATGCGGCGACCGCGCCCATCACCTGCGGTACGAACTGCACCAGCATGGAATCGAGCGACGCAATGCGGACCTCGCCCGTCACGATGCCGCGCAACCCGTCGATGTCGCCGCGTGCCCGCTCATAGCGGTCCAGCGTTTCGCGAACGTGGCGAAGCAGCGCCTCGCCCGCCGGGGTCAGACCCACTCCATCGCGCCGTCGCACGAACAAGGCCGCGCCCAGTTCGCGCTCCAATTTCAGAACCTGCCGGTTTACGGCAGAGGATGCCACGTTGAGCACGGCCGCGGCGCGGCGGATTGATCCGTGGCGCGCGACTTGGTCGAGATAGCGCAACACCGCCGCATGCATGTCCGGCGCACTCCGCTTCCGATACCGTGCTGCCATCTTGGCATCGCCTCTGGCAAAAATCTGTTCTTTTCTCGCGCGCCCCTTTGGGCATAGGGTTTGCAACGGGTGGCGTCGGAGTTTGGCGTCAGGGTTCTACGGGGGAGTTGACCATGACGAATTCGCGCAAGGCACTGATCACACGGCGCAATGTCCTGCGCCATGGTGCGGCGACCGCGGGATTGCTGGCTACCGGACTGGTACCTGGTCGGGGCTATACGCAGCAGGCCGCCACGCAGACCGTCAATTTCCAGATCGGCTGGATCACCGGCGGCAACCAGCTTGGCGAGGTGGTCGCCAAGCAGATGGGTTTCTACGAGCAGGAGAAGCTGAACGTCGTCATCCAGCCCGGCGGACCCAGCATCGATGGCGTGGCGATCGTGGCGTCCGGAAAGTTCGAGCTGGGCCAGGTGTCGTCGAGCCCCTCGCTGATGCATGCCGCCTCGCAGGGCCTGCCGGTGAAATGCTTTGCCGTCGGCGCCCAGGAGCATCCGTTCACCTATTTCTCGCTGGGCAAGAAGCCGGTGCGCACGCCGCAGGACATCATCGGCAAGAAGATCGCCACGCAGGCCACAGCCAAGATCCTGCTGAGCGCGCTCTTGAAGAAAAACAACATTCCGGAGGACAAGGTCGAGGTGATCGTCGCCGGCGCCGACATGACGCCGTTGGTGGCGGGCCAGGTGGACGTGTTCACGGGCTGGCTGACCAACACCACGGCACTGAAGCCGCTGGGCAAGGACCGCGTCGACCTGCGCCTGTGGGATTCGGGCGTCAGGCTCTACGCCCTGCCGTACTATGCGACCAACGACACGCTGACCAGGAAGGCGGAGATGGTGGCCGCGTTCCTGCGCGCGTCGGCCAAGGGCTGGGAATGGGCCTATTCCAACCGAGAGAAGGCGGTCGATCTGCTGATCAAGGAGTATCCCAACTTGGTGAAGGCCGATGAGATCGAAGCCGCCGACGTGATGCTGAAGTACGAATTCACGGCTGCGACGAAGGCAAACGGCTGGGGCCAGATGGACATGGCCAACTGGGCCGAGCAGATCAAGCTCTACGACGATCTGAAGCAGTTCTCCGCCGGTGCGCCAAAGCTCGACGCCGTGGCCACCATGGCGATCCTCGAGGCGACCAAGGACAAGCGGCCGAAGATCGGCTGAACCCTCAATGGCCGCATCGGTTGCCGTCGGAGAGGCGGGTCTGTCCAAGGCGGTGCCGGCAAGGATCGGCACCAACGCGGACGCCGTGGGCTGCAACGGGGTCAGCGTTCGCTTTACAACCGAACGCGGCACGGTCACGGCGCTCGACGGCGTGTCACTGTCGATCAAGGCGGGCAGCTTTCTGACGATGTTGGGGCCATCCGGCTGCGGCAAGTCGACCTTGCTGCGGGTCATTGCCGACCTTGTACCTCCCAGTGCCGGCAGCGTGGCGGTGCTGGGCGAACCGCCGGGGGTGGCCCGTAGCAACCGGGACATCGGCTTCGTATTCCAGGATGCCGCCCTGTTGCCCTGGCGGACGGCGCTGCAGAACGTGACCCTACCGCTCGAGGTCGGCGGCGACGCCGCACGACCGGGCAAGCGGTCGCCGCAGGAATTGCTGGAGCTGGTCGGTCTTGGCGGCTGGGAGAACGCCTTCCCGCATGAATTGTCCGGCGGCATGCGCCAGCGTGTCGCCATCGCCCGCGCCTTAGTCAGCGATCCCAAGCTGCTGCTGATGGACGAGCCCTTCGGGGCACTGGACGAGATCACCCGCGACCGGCTGAACGAGGAATTGCTGGGAGTCTGGGAGAGCACCGGCACCACCATCGTGTTCGTCACCCATTCAATCTACGAGGCGGTCTTCCTCAGCCAGCAGGTGCTGGTGCTGGCCGCCCGGCCGGGTCGCGTGCGCGAGCTGGTCGATATCGATCTGCCTCTGCCGCGCCACCTGAGGCTGCGCGAAACGCCGGAGTTCGTTCGGCTGGCCGGCCGGCTGCGCCAGATCCTGGAGACCTGCTGATGACGGTACAAGTCGCCAGCACCGCCGCTTCAGGTTTCGTCGCCGACGCCGAAGAGCAGGCGCGGTTCCTGGCCCGCAGACGTCAATTGCTGTGGCGCAAGCGCCTGTTGCCGCTCGGCGCGGTGATCCTGCTGCTGTTCCTGTGGTGGGCGGCGGTGATTCTGTTCGACATCAAGCCGTTCATCGCGCCGTCGCCGGTCGCCGTTGGGCGCGTGCTGATCCAGCGCTTTGACATGCTGATGACGAACCTGCTGCCGACGGCTATCGAGGCGGCCTGCGGTTTCCTGCTCGGCAATCTCGCGGCCATCGCCATAGCAACGGTTTTCGTGCACAAGCGCACGGCTGAGGAGGCGTTCTTTCCGATCGCCGTGATGATCAACACCATCCCCGTGGTAGCGAAGGCACCCATCCTGGTGCTGCTGCTGGGCAACGGCATGGAGCCCAAGATCGCGATCGCCGCGCTGATCTGTTTCTTCCCGACCCTGGTCAATATGGTGCGCGGTCTGCAGGACGTGAACCCGCAGTCGCTGGAGTTGATGCGCGTGCTTTCGGCCAGCCAGCGCGAGGTGTTCTTCAAGATCCGCGTGCAGAACTCGCTGCCCTACCTGTTCTCGGCGCTCAAGATCGCCGCCAGCACTTCTGTCATCGGCGCCATCGTGGGCGAATGGATCGGCAGCACGAAGGGCATCGGGGCATTGATTATTCAGGCGACCTACGCCTTCGACACGCCGCTGCTCTACGCCACCATCGCCGTGGGCTCGACTTTCTCGGCCTGCTTCTTCGGCGTCATCGGCCTGATCGAGCGGCGCGTCGTCAGGTGGAAGCCCGAGCGCGCGCACTAGCCAGGAGACCGCGATGAGCACCAACCCGGATTTCGTCAAGGAGCCCGCGGGCGGCCAAGTGCCGGTGGTGGCCCATGCCGACGTTATGGTGATCGGCGGGGGGCCGGCCGGCACCTCGGCGGCCATCGCCGCGGCGCGCAACGGCGCCAAGGTGACGCTGGTCGAGCGCTACCCCTACCTGGGCGGCCTCGCCTCGGGCGGCATGGTGCTGGTGCTCGACGACATGACCAACGGCTCGGAGATCACGGTCAAGGGCATCTGTCAGGAATTCATCGACCGCATGGCATCCAAGGGCTTGGCGGTCTTTCCGCCCGAAGCCGAGCGGCGGGCCGACATCGCGATGTGGCAGAAGTGGTCGCGCTGGGGCGTGCATGACTTCCATTCGCACCAGAAGCCGCAGCCCATCACCTATGCCGTGGCATTCGATCCCGACGGATGGAAACGCGTGTCCTGCGACCTGATTGCGGAGAACAGGATCGACCTGCGGATGCATAGCTGGTTCTCGCGGGCGATCGTCGAGGATGGGCGGATCGTCGGCGCGGTGTGCGAGAGCAAGGCCGGCCGCCAGGCGATGATGGGTCGGGTTATCATCGACGCCACCGGCGATCTCGACGTCGCAGCCTCGGCCGGAGCGCCCTTCGTCCACGGCTCCTACATCCTGACGACCGTGTTTCGGCTGGGCGGCGTGGACACCGACGCTGCCGAGCGCTTCCAGTACGGCGAACCCGAGCGGTTCCAGAAGCTCGACCGCGAGGCCAAGCGACTGATCGGCGGGTCCTGGGAGATGTGGTGGTTGAAGACGCCGCTGCCCGGCGTGGTTTGGTGCAACTGTCCGCACATGACCGGCTATGACGGCATCAAAGTCGAGGACCTCACCAAAGCCGAGTTCGAGGGACGCAGGCGCATCTACGCCCTGGTCGACTGGCTGCGCAGGACGCCGCTACCGGGTTTCGAGAACTGTCATGTCATTGACGTGGCGCCGCAGACTGGCGTGCGCCAAACGCGCTTGCTCGATGGCGAGTATGTCGTGACCAAGGAGGACGTGGCCGACCGCGTGCATTTCGCCGACAGCGTGGCGCGCGGGCGCGACTATTACACGCCCTACCGCGCCCTGCTGCCGCGCAACGTCGACCAACTGTTGGTCGCCGGCCGCCATTATTCGGCGACGCCGGCGGCACAAAAGACCTCGCGCGAGATCCCGCCTTGCATGGCAATGGGCGAGGCGGCAGGCATTGCCGCCGCGATGGCGCTGGGCGCCAATACGACAGTGCGCGCGATCGACGTCAACGCGCTGCAACGCAAGATCAGGGCCGCGGGCGGCGATCCCGGAGACCGGCCGGCGCCCAACGCCAAGATCCTACAGGCGGCGGAGTAGCCCATGCCAGCGAACGGCAGGTTGCCACTCGACGGAATCAGGGTCGTCGACTTCACCCAGGTGATGATGGGCCCGTGCGCCACGCAGATGTTGGGCGACTACGGCGCGGACGTCATCAAGATCGAACGCCCCGGCCAGGGCGACCTGTCGCGCACGGCGATTCCCGACGATCCGGGTGGACTCGACAATCCCGTCTTTTTCAGCCTGAACCGCAACAAGCGCAGCATTGCCCTCGACTTGCGCGGTGAGAAGGGCAAGCAGGTTGTGCGCGACCTGGTCAAGACGGCCGACGTTGTGGTGAACAATTTCCGCCCCGGCGTGCTCGAGCGCATGGGCTTCGGCTATGCCGAGATGCGCAAGATCAACAAGCGGATCATCAGCGCGGTCGGCTCCGGCTTCGGACCCGCCGGTCCCAACGCGCACAAGGGTGGCCAGGATGTGCTGGCCCAGGCGCTGACCGGCGTCATGCATCGCCGTTCTGACATGGAGGCGCCGATGTCGATCTATGCCACGGCGTTGGCCGACTATTCGGCGGGCATGCACTTGGTTCAGGGCGTACTGCTGGCGCTCTATCAGCGCGAACGTACGGGCGAAGGACAGGAGATCAACGTCTCGCTCTACAATTCCATGCTCGCTATGCAGATGCAGGAAGCAGCGATGTGGCTGATGCGTGCGCGCGACTTGAACTGGGGCGCCATGCCGCTCTCCGGTGTTTTCGCGACCACCGATGGCGCGGTGGTGCTGGTGGGCGCGTTCAAGCAGAACCCGCTGCGCGACATTTGCAAAGCGCTGGAAATCGGCGACCTGTCGGCCGATCCGCGCTACGACACCTTCCCCAACCAGGTGAAGAACCGCCTGCAGCTCCAGGCAATCTTCCGCGAGCGCTTCGCGTCGAACACCACCGCCTACTGGCTGAAGCGGCTGGAGGAGCAGGACCTGCTGTGTTCGCCCGTGCGCTCGCTGGCCGAGGCATTGGCGGACGAGCAGACTGCGGTCAACGAGATGGTCGTGCAGGTGAACGGTCCCGGCAACGATCCGATCAAGCTCGTCGCCTCACCGATCGCCATGTCCGGCGCCGCTATTCGGCTCAACCGCCCACCCAGGCTAGGCGAGCATGGCCGCGACATATTGCGCGAGCTCGGATACGCGCCGGCGCAGATCGACGCTCTGGTCGCCGAGGGCGTAGTCGCATGACCGTGCATTTCGTTGTCGACGACCACGTCGCACGGGTAACGATCGACCGTCCGCAGGTCATGAACGCGATCGACGCAACCACCGAGGCCGAGCTCGACCGCATCTGGCAGGCGATCGAAAACGACGACGCGATCCGCGCCGTCGTCCTGACCGGGGCGGGGGATCGCGCTTTCTGTGCCGGCGCCGACGTCAAGAACGTGGGCAAGACGGGTCTGGAATACTGGGCCGAGGGGCGGCCGAACGGCTTCGGCGGCATTGCCCTGCGCCAGACCCTTGACGTTCCGGTGATTGCTCGTGTCAATGGCCACGCGCTGGGCGGCGGCTTCGAGATGGTGTTGGGCTGCGACATCGCGGTGGCGGCGGAGGAGGCGACCTTTGCCTTCCCAGAACCGCGCCTCGGCCGCATTCCACTCGACGGCGGCATGGTGCTGCTGCAGCGCCAGATCCCCTTTCGCGCTGCCATGGGCGTACTGATGACGGGCAGACGCGTGAAGGCCGACGAGGCACGGGCGCTCGGCATCGTCAACGAGGTCGTGCCGCGCGCCACGCTCGACGCCGCGGTCGACCGGTGGCTGGCCGATATCCTCGCCTGCGCGCCGCTGTCGGTACGTGCGGTCAAGCAGACCGTCCGGCGGACGGCGCATCTGGCGGCTGCCGAAGCGCGCGCGCAGAGACTGCCGGCGCTGATCGCGGCCCTCCAGAGTACGGATCAGGACGAGGGCGTCGCTGCGTTCCGCGAGAAGCGCCCACCGGTATGGCAGGGGCGTTAGCCCGATGGCCTATGTCATCACTCGGGCCTGTGTCGACGTGAAGGATAAGGCTTGCGTGCCGGCCTGCCCGGTGGAGTGCATCTACGAGGGCGGGCGGATGCTCTACATCCAGCCGGACGAATGCATCAACTGTGGCCTTTGCCTCAGCGTGTGTCCTGTCCAGGCGATCTATGCCGACGATCAAGTGCCCGCGGATCAGAAGGATTTCATCGCCGCCAACGCCGAATTCTTCGGCGACGCGGTGACCGGCTGGCGCAGCCCGGGCGGTGCGGGCCCACGCTACGTCACGGACAAGGACCACGCGGTGGTGGCTGCCCTGCCTCGGCGCTAGCAGCGTCCGGATAAGTTGGCGAAATGCGGTACGGCCTCGGCGGCCGTCGCCAGTTCCTCCTTTGACGTTTCAGTCAATGTTCTCTGCAGTGCGGAAAAGCGCGCGAGCACGGCCGTCTCGTCGAAGGCAAGAATGCGGCCGTCCCGATAGACCCATGTTCCGCCCACCATGGTCGCGTGCACGCAGCCGGGCGTGGCGTGCTGCACCAGGGCCGTAAGGTTCAATGCCAGCGGCGCCTCGGCCGCACCCCCAAGGTCGAGCACCGCCAGATCGGCCCGGCGGCCCACGGCGAGACTGCCCAGTTCATCGGTCAAGCCAAGGGCTCGCGCCCCGCCTTCGGTGGCCCAGGCTAACGCTTCGCGCGCATCAGGCCACTGGCTGGGATCGGGTATGGTCGGTCGGGGCAGCATCATGGCCAGACGTATGACCTCGAAAAGATCGTGCCGACCGCCGGTATTGGCCGCGTCGCTGCCAAGAGCAATGGGAATTCCGCGCACGCGATAATCGAGCACCGGTGCGAAGCCGCTGCCGATCATCAGGTTGCTGACCGGGTTGTGCACGACGGTGACGCCGCGGCTGGCGAGCAGGGCGCGCTCTTCCGGCGTCGTCCAGATGCCGTGCGCGACAGACACGCGCTCGGTCAGCAACCCATGCTCGGCAAGCTGCGCCAGCATCCCCCTGCGCCAGTGCTTGAGACCGATCGTCGCCTGGGCTTGGGTTTCCAGCAGGTGGGTGTGGACATTGACGCCGAGCTCCATGGCAAGCGTCGCCCAGACCTGCCACAGTTCGGCCGAGCAGCGTTGCGGTGCGTTTGGTCCCAGCAGGATCGCGATGCGATCGTCCTTTCCGTGCCAGTCGGCGTGAAGGCGGCGGAACAGGGCGTCCATCTCGCGGGCTCCCGGGCGCTTCGGTCCCTCGACGCGACGGCGAAGTGCAGACGGCAGGTCAATGCCCATCAGGTCGTGGTCATAGCGATCCTGCAACATGGGCGCGAATCCTATGCGCATCCCGGACCGGCGGTGCGCCTCCAGCGCCGCATCGACACGTCCGGCATGGGCGAAATGATCGATCGCGGCCGTGACGCCCCCGCGCAGCATCTCTGCCGCGCCCAGCAGGATTGCCGTTTGGATCCCCTCATCGTCGAGCGATCGTCCGTAGGCGACCGTATAGAGCGCCCATTGCTCCAGCGGCAGGCTGTTCTCGGTGCCGCGCACCACGTTGCCGTAGGAATGGTAGTGCGCATTGACGAGTCCGGGCATCAGCACGCGGCCGCGCAAGTCTTCGGACGGTACGCCGCGCGACCGCAGCGCCGACACCGCCTCGGGCGTCGTTGCCACGGCGACGATGCGGTTCCGCTCGACCAGCACCGCGCCGAGCGGCAACAGGTCGCGCGCTCTCAGCGCGGGCAAGACAAGCCGCGCGTTGTCCAGCAGGATGGGGTCCATGCCCTGATCCTAGCGGCTAGGCAGAATCTATTTCCAGAACTGTCTCGTCGCGATACGCGCGCCTTCGGCCATCGCTGCGAACTTCGCCCAGACGACATCCGGGTCGACGGCCGCCTGGCCGACCCAGGTGCCGTAGCCGCAATCGCTGCCGGCGATCACATTCTCGCGGCCGACCAGATTGGCGTAGCGGCTGATCCGTTGCGCCACCAGGTCGGGATGCTCGATAAAGTTTGATTTCGACTCAAGCACGCCGGGAATCAGCACCTTTCCATCCGGCAGTTTTACCTTCTCGAACAGCGTCCATTCATGGCCGTGGCGCGGGTTGGCGGCCTCGAACGAGATCGCCGACGGGCGCGCCTTGAAGACGATATCGATGATGTCGCTCAGCGGCACGTCGCAATGATGCGGACCTTCGTAGTTGCCCCAACAGACATGCATGCGGAGCTGATCGGTCGGTATGTTCGCCGTCGCGTGGTTGAGCGCTTCGACGTGCATGGCGATACGCTTGCGGAACTCAGGGATGTCAAGGTCGGCATACTGAATATGCCGGCCCATCGCCAGGTCGGGGCAGTCGATCTGCAGGATAAAGCCGGCCTTCGCCACCGTCTCGTATTCGTCGCGCATGGCGTCCGCGATCGCGAATAGGTACTTCTCGTGATTGGGGTAATAGTCGTTGCGGAAGAAGAGCGATACCACGCCGGGCGAAGCCGCGCTCATGAAGGCATTCTTGCGACCTGCCGCTGCGAGCGCGGCTTTGAGGTTCTCCGTATCGGTAATCGCCGCCTGCCTGTCGCGGACGGCGATCGGCGCATTGCAGGCCGGTGTCTTGCGTCGCGAGCGGCCGGGATCGCCAAAGACACGCTTCTGCAGTTCGGGAAACTCGGCGAGATCCTGGTAGACGAAGGTGTTTCCGCTCCCGCCGAATCCGTCCAGCCGGTCCTTGATGTAGGTTGCGTAGCTCGGCTTGGACATCTCCCCGTCATTGATGATGTCGACGCCCGCCTTGACCTGCTTGGCCACGACCTCGATGACGGCCGCGCGGATGCGGTCGGCCAGGGCCGGCCGGTCGACCGGCACGCCTTCCTCCTTCGCGTACATGATGCGGATCAGGTCGGGCGGCCGCGGCAGACTGCCGGTATGCGTGGTCAGGAACCGTTCGGTGCTGCGGACTGCCATGTCAATCCTCCTCGGTCTAGCCAAGATAGGCCTCGCGAACATGAGACTGCGACAACAGCTCGGCCGCCGAGCCCTGGGCCACGATGCGCCCGTCCTCCAGCACGTAGCCGCGCTCCGCGATGGACAGCGCCTTGGCGGCGTTCTGCTCGATCAAGAGGATCGAAACACCGTCGTCGTGAATTCGCCTGATCGTCTCGAATACCAGCGCGACGATCGCCGGCGCCAAGCCCAGCGACGGTTCGTCAATCAGGAGCATTCGCGGGCGCGCCATCAAGGCCCGACCGATCGCTACCATCTGCTGCTCGCCGCCCGACAGCGTGCCCGCCTGCTGTCGGCGACGCTCGCGCAGGCGCGGGAATAGTGCATAGACGCGCTCGAGCCCGTCGTTGCGGAACGGGCGAGCGGCCCGGCGATAGCAGCCGATCTCCAAATTCTCCTCCACGGTCATCGTGGCAAACAGCCTTCGCCCCTCGGGAATGATGGCAAGACCGCGATCGCACATCCCCCGGGCGTCCATTTCGGTCACGTCCTCAGCATCCAGGAACAGCTTCCCACTGCGCACGGGAAGCAGACGCGCGACGGCATTGACCAGCGTGGTCTTGCCCGCGCCGTTCGGTCCGACCAGCGAGACCAGCTCTCCGGCGCCGACCTCAAGCGAGACAGCTCGGAGCGCCGGTGCGTCGCC
>CAYMTM010000002.1:4416-12611 GCA_964393375.1 uncultured Rhodospirillaceae bacterium | reverse complement strand
CTTTAAGCATCGGAGCTTCCCAAATAGGCCGCGACGACGGCAGGCTGGCGCATCACGTCGCGCGGCGGCCCCTCGGCAATCACTTGGCCGTGGTTGAGCACGATGACGCGGTCGGTCAACGCCAGCACCGCGCGCATGTTGTGCTCGATGAACACAATGGTTGCACCGCGGTCGCGGATCGCGCGCACCAGCGCGACCGCATCGGCGATCTCGGCCGGGGTCAGACCGGCCAGCACCTCGTCCAGCAGGATGAGGTGCGCGCCCGAGGCCAGCACGCGCGCCAGTTCCAGGAACTTGCGCTGGTGCAAATTGAGCTCCGTGGGCAAAGCGTCGGCACGCTGCGCCAGTCCGACGAAAGCCAGGGATCTGCGCGCCGTGGCAAGCGCCGAGGCGCCGTCCAGCGCCGCGCGGCCGAACATGGCGGCCAGCGCCACGTTCTCGGCGACGGTCAGGCGCTTGTACGGGCGCGGAATTTGGTAGGTCCGCGCCACGCCCAGCCGCGCGATGCGGTGTCCCGGCAATTGCGCCAGGTCCGCTCCGCCGAACTGGATCCTGCCGGCGTCCGGCTTGAAGAAGCCGCTGATGACATTCGTCAGGGTGGATTTGCCCGAACCGTTCGGGCCGACCAGCCCAAGGATTTCCCCGCGACGAATGTCGAGACTGACACCCGCCAGCGCTCTGACGCCGCGGAACGAGCGCTGCACGTCGACGCAAGACAACAGTACCTCGCCCAGCTTGCCGTCCTGCCGCGGTCTTGCATCGGCGGGTGTCGCCGGCGCGACGGCATCCGACACGATGCCGGCCGACGGGACATGTGCGCGGCGTCGCCGTGTCCAGCGCGCCACCAGGCCGGTCACGCCTTGCGGCATGAATAGAATGGCGAGGATCAGGATCAAACCGATCAGGGCGCGCCCGATCACCGCGAGCTCGCCGCCGACGAAGGCATAGCTCAGCGCGGTCACCAGCACTGCACCGATCGCCGGTCCCAGCCAGTGACGCGCGCCGCCCAGCACGCTCATCAGCACGACGAATAGCGGCACCGTGATCGAGAAAGTCTCGGCGACGGTCACGTAGTAGACGAAACTGGCATGGATGCCGCCCGCCGCGCCGGCAAGGAAGCACGACAGACCGAGCGCGGCCAGCTTGTAGCCGTAGGTGGGCACGCCCATCACCTCGGCGACGTCCTCATCGTCGCTGATCGCAAACAGGGCCCGCCCGAGTCGCGATCGCTGCACCAGCCAGGCGGTCGCGAGCGCCGCGAACGCCACGATGAGACCAAGCAGATAGATCGTCTGCGTCGGACTGGCGTAGATCCGCGGCAGCTTCACGCCGCTCAGATAGACGCCGGGACCGCCATCCATCGGCGTATTCAGGGCGATCGTTGCCAGCACGAACGTCACGGCGAGGGTCAGGAGCGCGAACAACTCGCCGCGCAGACGCCTTACGCGGAACACGACCGCGCCGACCGCCACGCCCAATACGGCCGCCGTGGCGCCCGCCACCGGGACGGACCACAGGAACGGCACGCCCAGTTTGGCCGCCAGATTGGCCGAGGTATACATGCCCAGGCCGAAGAAGGCGCCGTGGCCGAAGGAAAAGTAGCCCGAGAAGCCGCTGAGGATGGCCCAGCTTGTCGCCAGCGCGATCCAAAAGAAGACGAGATAGAGGAAGGACTCGGCAAAGGCGGGCGGGCGCAGCGCGGGCAGTGCGGCGAGTGCGATGCCGACGCACAGGAAGATCGCGGCTTGAGTTGGTAGTCGCAAATCAGACCCGATCCGGCCTGAGGACCAGGACGAGGATCAGCAGGGTGAATGAAACTAGCGGCGCCCAGGAGGGAGCGGTCAGCGCCATCGTCATCGCCTCGCTGACGCCGATCAACAGCCCTGCCGCGACGACGCCCAACGGGTTGCCAAGGCCGCCCAGGATCACCACCGCGAAAATCACGCCGACCCAGGCATAGATTTGCGCCGGCGCCAGGGTTCCGATCAGCGCCACGAAGATGCCGGCAATTCCGGCCGATGCCGCTCCGGCCCCCGAGAGCAGAAGCGCCAGCTGCCGGTCGCGCACGCCGAACGCGGCGGCCATGTCCGGATCCTCGGCGCTCGCGCGTAACGCCTTGCCGAGATAGGTGAAGCGCAACAATGCCCAGGTAGCCCCGGCCAACGCGATGGCGACGGTGAAAGTCATCGCCTCCGCGATCGGCAGGAAAAGCTTGCCCAGACGCAGCGAAGCTGTCCCGTACTCGGTCTCCATGCGACGGAAATCGGCGGTCCAGATCCACTGAATCACGCTCTCGATGATGGCGACGAAGCCGAACGTAACGAGCAGCGAGGCGAATTCATCCACGCCGAACCGCTGGAACAAAGCTTGGAGGCCGACGCCTGCCAGGAACAGGGCCGGCACGATCAGCAGCATTGCCAGGAACGGGTTAAGCCCCCACACGCCGGCGAGCTGGTAGGTCAGGTAGGCACCCAGGAAGATGAACCCGAAATGCGCCAGGTTGATGACGCGCAGGAACTTCCATGCCAGGCCGAGACCGAGCCCGAACAGCGCATAAAGGCCGCCGACGAGGATTCCGGACAGCAGGGACTGGCCGAGGAGCGTGGCGCTCGGCATGGAACCGGCCGCCGGCGGATGGTCAGCGGGCGATCAAGCTGGCGCCGGGCGCGGCGAATTCTTTCGGCCAGACCACCACCCACTTGCCGTTCTGCACCTGTTTGACCTTGGAGAGGTCGTCGCCGTAGTTGCCGGTTTCGTTGAAGCGTAGCTTGCCGGTGATGGTGTCGATCTTGTTGGCGCGTATCCACTGTGCCAGCTTCTTGTCGTCCAGGCTCTTGGTCGCCGTGACCGCCGCTTCGAGAATCTGCCAGGCGGTGTATGAGACGCCCGCCTGGACGTCGGCGAGCGTGTAGGGAAGGCCGGCCTTGGCCGCGCGCTCCTCGTACTGCTTGACGAAGTCCGCGACCGCCGGCGCATTGGTGAAGGGCGGCGCGCCTTCGAACACGGTCGTCGACAGGGCGTTTGCGGCGTCCGGCGAAACCGCCATCGGGCCGGGGGCGGGATAGGTGTAGAAGTGGTTGCGCGGTGTGTAGTCGAGCTTCTTCAATGCTTCGAGCAGGTTGTTGCCTTCCAGGCCGATCGCCCCCATCCACAGGAAATCCGGGTCGGCCTCCCTGACCCTGGCTGCAATCGGCCCGAAATCCTTCGATCCGAACTCGAACTCCAGGAACAGCACTTCCTTCAGGCCCCGCTTCTGCGCCACTTCGCGTGCGCCCAGAGCCAGGAAATGGACCGACGGGAACTTGCTGGTCACGATCGCGACCGTCTTCGGCGGCTTGCCGGCCGCGGCCAGCGCATCGAGCAGCAGGGCCGGAACCGTCTGGTCCAGGTTCGGGCCGAAATGCCATGCTGGGAACTGCGACTCATACTTGGCCAGTTTGGGAATGCCGAAGGTGTGATGCACGAGCATCTTCTCATGACGTTCGGCCACCGCCATGGCCGAGAGAATGGCGCCGGTGGCATAAGGCCCGATCAGCAGGTCGACCTTGTCGACGGTGATCAGCTTCTCGTAAAGCGTGCGGGCAAGGTCTGGCTTCGACTGGTCGTCGAGCAGCACCCATTCGACCGGGCGTCCCAGCAGGCCGCCGCGCTTGTTGAGTTGCTCGACATAGATCTCGCCGACGATCTTGTGAACCGTGGCGGTTGCCGCCAGCGGTCCGGTGAGGGCCAGGGTTCCGCCGACGCGAATCGGCTGTCCCGAGGTTTGGGCATGAGCCGCCGTCGCAAGTCCCAAGGAAAGAAACCCAACTGCGAGCAATCCGGTGATGCTGCGGCGCGTAATGCGCACGCTGGCCGGCAAGCGACGATGCGCCAGTGACATTGTTTCCTCCCGCGGCGCGCCTTCGTTCTGGGCCAGGACGGAACGTCATTCGGCCGTATTGCGCGCTTCAAGAAGGCTATCGCCTCCGCTCGAAACGTCAACGAGAATATATTCCTTGGCCAAGAAATATATTCACCGCTAAGCTTGGCGCGGGAGGGGCCATGCATCCGCTCGACGCGATCAAGGGGCCGCGAAGCCTCACCGCAAAAGTCTTCGAGGCGCTGCGCGCGGACATCCTGGCCTGCCGATATTCTCCCGGCCAGCGCCTGAAGATCGGCGAGCTGTGCAGCCGTTTCGCGGTCAGCCTTGGCGCGATCCGCGAGGCGCTGTCCCGGCTTGCGGCCGAGGGCCTGGTGGTGGCGGAGGCGCAGAAGGGTTTCCACGTCGCCCCCGTTTCGAAGGCCGATCTCGCCGACCTGACGACCACGCGGGTCGAGATCGAGGGGCTCGCGCTGCGGCGCGCGATCCGGTTCGGCGACGTCGCATGGGAGGCCGGCATCGGGTCGGCATTCGAGCGCCTGGCAGCGCTGCCTGAGCGTGCCGACGATGCCGGACGGCTGAGCGATGCTTGGTCCGAAGCGCACCAGGCCTTTCACCTGGCCCTGGTGGCAGGCTGCAACAGTCCCTGGTTGCTGCGGTTGCGCGCGGTCCTATTCGAGCAGTCCGAGCGCTATCGGCGCCTTTCGGTCAGGACGGGCCGCAAGAACCGTGACGTCCTTGGGGAGCATCGCGCCATCATGGCGGCAACGTTGGCGCGCGACGCGGACCGGGCGATCGGGCTTTTGTCGGAGCACATTCTATTGACGACGCGGCTGCTGATCGCCTTCACGGACGACGCCCGGGACGGCGTCGGCGCTTCGGAACAGAAGATAGCGTAACGAAGGTGTAGATACGGCGTACGCCTCGTACAGGCGCCCAATACCAGTCGGGAGAGAAACCATGACCATTCGTTCCCTCCAGCATGTCGCGCTTGCCGTGCCCGACCCCGCCGTCGGGCGCAGGTTCTATACCGATTTCGGCCTGGAGGGGCGCGAAGAGGGGAACAGGATCGCCATGCGCTGCTATGGCCGGGACCAGGATCAGGTTGTCCTGGTCGAGGGGCCCAAGAAGCGGCTTCACCACCTCTGCTTCGGCGCAAGCCCGTCCGGGTTGGCAGCGGCCAAGGCGCGCATCGAGAAGGGCGGCATCCGCCTGCTCGACCCGCCGAACGAGGTGCCGGGCGACGGCCTGTGGTTCCACGACCCCGACGGGGCGCTGGTAAACATTCGTGTGGCCGAAGCAGCGCCGTGGCGCGACGGCACGGAATTGACGTTCAACTACCCGAACCGTTTCCACCGCGTGGCGCGTCCGGGCCATCCCGCGCGGGACATGCCGGTGCGCCCGCGGCGACTGAGCCATGTCCTGCTTTTCACGCCCGACATCGACCGTAAGATCGCGTTCTATGAGCGGATCGTCGGTCTGAAGCTTTCCGATCGCGCCCAGAGCATCGTGGCCTTTATGCGCAGCGGCGAAGGCGACAGCGATCACCATATCCTGGCCTTCGCGATCTGCGACCGTCCGGGCTTCCATCATGCCAGTTTTGAGGTCGGCAACATCGACGAACTGGGCATCGGGGGAGCACGCATGATCGACAAGGGTTACCGCGATGGCTGGGGCTTCGGCCGGCACGTGATCGGATCGAATTTCTTCCACTACATCCGCGACCCCTGGAACAGCCTTGCGGAATATTCCTGCGACATCGACCACATTCCCGATGGGGCGGATTGGAAGGCCAGGAACTACGCGCCGGAGGACTCTCTCTATGTCTGGGGCCCCAAGGTGCCCGCCGATTTCGTCGTGAACTTCGAGGCGGCGGACTGACGTTCCCGTGTGGCGGACTTGTCGGTGTGCCGGGGGTTGCGGCGGGTCGACGCAGGTGCCTAAATAACTGCCATCAATCGGGCCCGCGGTGAACGGGCGGGCCGGAACGAACCAGGGGGAAACAGCCATGACCAGGATCACTCGCCGCGGCGCGCTCAAGGGCGGTTTGGCGGTCGCCGCAACCGTCGGCGCACCTTCCATCGTGCGCGCCCAGGCCAAGCCAAGCCCGGCGCGCACGGTGCGCGCGGTCTTCCATGGCGATATCCCGACCTACGACCCGATCTGGACCACGGCGAATATGACCGCCTATCACGGCGCCATGGTCTACGACACCCTGTTCGGCATCGATGCGCAGCAGAATCCGAAGCCGCAGATGGTGGGCAAGTACGGCATTTCGGACGACAAGCTGACCTACACGTTCGAACTGCGCGATGGCCTCAAGTGGCAGGACGGGACGCCCGTGACGACGGCCGACGTCGTGCCGTCGCTCAAGCGCTGGGCGGCGCGCGACGGCGGAGGCCAGCACATGATGCTGCGGGTCAAGGACATCGCGGCCAAAGACGCCAAGACCTTCACCATCGAGCTCAAGGAACGCTACGGGCTGGTGCTCGACGTCCTCGCCAAGACCTCGACGCCGGTCTGCTTCATGATGCGCAAGAAGGAAGCTGAAACGGACCCGATGCAGAAGATCGACCAGGTCGTGGGATCGGGACCCTTCAAGCTCAATCTCGAAGAAACCAAGCCCGGCACGCAATATGTCTACGACCGGAACCCCGACTATGTGCCGCGCTCCGAGGCACCGGGCGGGATTGCAGGCGGCAAGGTCGTAAACCTCGACCGCGTGATCTTCATCAACATGCCGGACGCGCAGACTGCCGTGGCGGCGCTCCAGGCCGGCGAGATCGACTTCTACGAGGTTCCGCCGACCGATTTGCTGCCCCAGCTTGAAGGCGACAAGAACATCAAGCTCGAGGTGTTGAACGCGCTGGGCAATGTCGGCCAGATCCGCCCCAACTTCCTGCATCCGCCATTCAATAACGAAAAGGCACGCCAGGCGCTGCTCTACCTGGTCAAGCAGTCCGACCACATGAAAGCCAGCTTCGGCGATTCCAAGTATGCCCGGACCTGCCCGTCATTCTTCGGCATGGGCACGCCGATGGAAAACGACGCCAACACCGACTGGTTCAAGGGCGGGCAGAATTTCGCCAAGGCGAAAGAACTGTTCAAGGAGGCGGGTTACGACGGCAGGCCGGTTGTGCTTATGCAGGCCACCAACATCGCCATCATGAGCAATGCCGCGCAGCTCTTGGCGCAGGAACTCCGCCAGGCCGGCGTGAACGTCAAGCTGGAACCGATGGACTGGTCGAACGTCGTGCAGCGCCGTTCCAGCAAGGCACCGCCGGATCAGGGCGGCTGGAACCTGTTCATCACCTGGTCGGGCGGTAACGCCATCGGCAACCCGATCATTCTCAGTGCCCATGCCGCCACCGGCGACAAGGCCTGGTTCGGCTGGCCCAGCGATGCGCTGCATGAGGAACTGCGGACCAAATGGGCGTTGGCCGAGACGCTGGAACAGCGCAAGGCGGTCGCCCGCGAGATCCAGGCGAACGCCTGGAAATTCGTGCCGCAGCTCTACTACGGTCAGTGGATGCAGCCGGCGGCCATGCGGACCACCCTGAAGGGCGTGCTCCCAGTCGCCGAAATCATTCCGTGGTGGAACGTCACCAAGGGCTGATTTACCCGCCGCCGCGCCGCCTGCGACCGGCCCGGCTTCTCGGCGCGCCGGGACCCCGGCCAGGAGCCGAGTGACCGCGCATGACCGCCTACATCGTGCGACGCCTGATTTCGATGTTCCCGGTAATGGCGGTGGTCGCGCTGTTCGTGTTCCTGTTGCTGCATTTGGCGCCGGGCGATCCGGCGGCAATCATCGCCGGCGACAACGCCACGCCGGAGAACATCGCGCAGATCCGCAAGGCGCTTGGGCTGGACGAGCCGCTGTGGAAGCAGCTGCTGGTTTGGCTGACCAGCTTGTTGCAGGGCGACCTGGGCAAGTCGATGTTCTGGAACGAGCCCGTGACGACCCTGATCCGCCAGCGCATGGAGCCGACCGTGGCGCTGGCCACGACCACGCTGTGTTTCGCCGTGCTGATCGCGATCACGCTGGGGGTTATCGCTGCGGCGCGGGCGGGCACGGGGATAGACCGATTCGTGATGGGCTTGGCCGTTGTCGGCTTTTCCGTGCCGGTGTTCGTGACCGGGTACCTCCTGATCTTTCTTTTCGCCGTCCAGCTCAAGTGGCTGCCCGTGCAGGGCTATACGCCGATCGCGGAGGGTGTGGGGCCGTGGATGCGCAACCTCGTCCTGCCCTCCGTGGCGCTGGGGCTTGCCTATGTGGCGCTGATTGCGCGCATCACGCGCACAAATATCCGCCCCTTCATAGACAACATGCTTGAAA
>CAYMTM010000002.1:0-4406 GCA_964393375.1 uncultured Rhodospirillaceae bacterium | reverse complement strand
CGACGTTCTTGCCGAGGACTACATGCGCACGGCGCGCGCCAAGGGCGTGGCGCCGCGACCGATGCTGCTCAAGCACGCGCTGAAGAACGCGGCTGTTCCGATCGTGACCGTCATTGGGATCGGCGTGGCGCTCCTGATCGGCGGCGTCGTGATCACCGAGACGGTGTTCAACATCCCCGGCATCGGCCGTCTGGTTGTCGATGCGATCGCTCGACGCGACTATCCGATCATCCAGGGCGTGATCATGGTGTTCTCCGGTGTCTATGTGCTGGTGAACCTGCTGGTAGACCTGTCTTACACCATCCTCGATCCGCGGATCAGGTACTGACATGACGGCCGCTCTCGAAACCCGCGGATCGTCTTCGGGCATGCTCGCAGGGCTTGGCCGGTTCGCACGGCGCAACCCGACCATCGTGCTGGGCGGTGCTCTTCTTGTGGCGACCGCGCTGATCGCCATCTTCGCGCCCTGGATCGCCGGCAAGGACCCGCGGTTCATGGCGCCCGCCAATCGCCTCCAGGCGCCCTCGGCCGAGTTCTGGTTCGGGACCGACAACCTGGGCCGCGACATCTTTGCCCGGACGGTCTATGGCGCGCGCATCTCGCTGGTCGTGGGCCTGTCAGTGGCGGCCATTTCAGTGCTGATCGGCCTCGCCATCGGGCTTGCCGCCGGATATTACCGACGGCTCGATGGCGTGGTGATGCGCGTCATGGATGGCATGATGGCGATTCCGGCCATTCTGCTGGCGATCGCGCTGGTATCGCTCAACCGGGCCAGCGTGTGGATCGTGATCGTCGCGATCACGATCCCCGAGGTGCCGCGTGTCGTGCGCCTGGTGCGCTCGGTGGTCTTGAGCACGCGCGAGCAGCCCTTTATCGAAGCGGCGATCGGCGGTGGCAGCCGGGACTGGAAGATCATCGGCCGGCATCTGCTGCCGTCCACGGTGGCGCCGCTGGTGGTGCAGGCCACCTACATCACCGCCTCGGCGATCCTGATCGAGGCGGCGCTGTCATTCCTGGGCGCTGGCGTTCCGCCGGAGATCCCCACCTGGGGCAACATGATAGCGACCAGCCGCCTGTTCCTGGCGCGCGCCCCCTGGACGATTTTCTTCCCTGGCGCCTGCCTGGCGCTTGTAATCCTCGCTGTCAACTTGGTGGGCGACGGATTGCGGGACCGGTTGGATCCGCGCTTGGCGCGGCGGATGTAGCGATGGCGAACGGGGCGCTTCTTGAGGTAACCGACCTGCGCACGCATTTTTTTACGCTTGACGGCGTGACGCGGGCTGTCGACGGGGTCGGTTTCTCGATCAGGGCCGGCGAAACGTTGGGCATTGTCGGCGAGTCCGGCTGCGGCAAGAGCGTGACGGCATTGTCGATCATGCGTCTGCTCCCGCCGCGCCTGGGACGAGTCGTCTCCGGCTCGGTGGCGTTCGAAGGGACTGATCTACTGGCACTCAGCGAGGACGAGATGCGCGCGATGCGCGGCAATCGCATCGCCATGATCTTCCAGGAACCGATGACCTCGCTGAACCCGGTGCTGACGATCGGCGAACAGATTGCCGAGGCGGTAATGATCCACCAGAACAAGAGCCGCACCGAGGCAATGGCGCGCGCCGTGGAGATGCTGCGCCTAGTGCGCATCCCCGACGCCGAACGACGGGTCGGCGACTACCCGCATCACTTCTCCGGCGGCATGCGCCAGCGCGTGATGATCGCGATGGCGCTGTCGTGCAATCCGAAGCTGCTGATCGCGGACGAGCCCACGACGGCGCTGGACGTTACGATCCAGGCGCAGATCCTGCGGCTGATGATGGAGCTCAAAGATCGCTTCGGTGCCGCGGTGATGCTGATCACCCATGACCTGGGCGTGGTGGCCGAAACCTGTCAGCGCGTGATCGTGATGTATGCCGGCCGCAAGGTCGAGGAGGCGGCGGTCCGCGAACTGTTCGACCGCCCGATGCATCCCTATACGCGCGGGCTGATGGCGTCGATTCCGCGCCGACGCTCGACGGAGCGCGCGCGGCGATTGAAGGAGATACCGGGGATCGTGCCCTCGCTGCGCGAACCGATCCCCGGATGCGCTTTTGCCGACCGATGCAGTTATGCCGTCGAGCGTTGCCGGTGCGAGGCGCCGCCCTTGGTAACCAGAAGCGCAGGCCACGCGGTGGCCTGCTGGGAGACCGACCGGATCATGGCGTCATGACCATTGCGTCGATGCCCGTGCTCGAGGTCGAAGGGTTGCGCAAGCATTTCCCGGTGCAGCGCGGATTGTTGCGGCGGACCGTTGCACATGTGCAGGCCGTTGACGGGGTCAGTTTCGCGATCAATCCGGGCGAGACACTTTGCCTGGTCGGCGAATCCGGCTGCGGCAAGTCCACCGTCGGAAAGCTGATTCTTCGCTTCGTGGAACCGACGGCCGGCCGGATCGTGCTTGGGGGCGTGGATGTGGCGGGCCTCGGCCAGGGCGCGATGCGCCAGCATCGCCGCAATGCCCAGATGGTGTTCCAGGATCCTTACGCCTCGCTGAATCCGCGCTTGACGGCGGGGACGATCGTGGCCGAGCCGCTGGAGAATTTCGAGAGCTTGAGCGCCAGCGAGCGCGAGCAGCGGGTGGCGGCCGTGCTGGAAAAGGTTGGTCTGCGCGCCGAGGCGATGCGCCGCTACCCCTTCGAGTTCTCGGGCGGCCAGCGCCAGCGCCTGGGGATCGCCCGGGCACTGTCGGTCAATCCGCGCCTGATCATTGCCGATGAGCCGGTATCCGCCCTCGACGTTTCGGTCCAGGCGCAGGTACTGAACCTGCTGATGGACCTGCAGGACGAGTTCAAGCTCGCCTACCTGTTCATCTCGCACGACTTGGGGGTGGTCGAGCATATCGGCCATCGCATTGCCGTAATGTATCTCGGCCAGGTGGTCGAGATCGCGCCGAAGCAGGTGCTTTTCGACGCGCCGCTGCATCCTTACACACAGGCGCTGATCGACGCGGCGCCGTTGCCCGACCCGCGTGCCCGGCGCGAACGCCTGGTGATCGAAGGCGATGTGCCAAGCCCGATCAATCCGCCTTCCGGCTGCCGGTTCCACACCCGTTGTCCCTACGCCGTTGCGCGGTGCCGCACCGAGATGCCGCAACTGCGCGAGACAGTGCCGGGCCGCCAAGTAGCCTGCCACCTGCGCGAGGACGGCAGTATGGCGCCGCTGGCGCGACTGGCAGGCTAGCGATGGACGGGCTTGCTGCCCTGCGGCGCGACCTTGCAATCGCCAACCGGATCCTCGCACGGGAAGAGGTTGTTGACGCGTATGGCCACGTCAGCACGCGGCACCCGGCGCGTCATGACCGGTTCCTGCTTTCCTGTTCGCGCAGCCCGGCGCTGGTGGTACCGGCCGATATCATGGAATTCGACCTGGGGGGCGAGCCGACCGATCTCGCCGATGGGCGACAGCCATTTCTCGAGCGCTTTATCCATGCCGCGGTCTATCTGGCGCGCGAGGACGTGAAGGCTGTCGTGCACAATCATAGCTCCGCGGTGGTGCCCTTCACAGTAACGAGCGCGAGGCTGCGTCCCCTGATCCACGTTGCGGGACTGATAGGCATCGAGATCCCGGTCTGGGATATCGCCGAGAAGTTCGGCGACACCAACCTGCTGGTCGCCAATATGGACCAGGGGCGCGACCTGGCGCGCGCCCTTGGGAGGTGCTCGGTGGTGCTGATGCGTGGTCATGGCTGCACGGTCGCGGCCGCCGATCTCGAGGAGGCGGTGATCGCATCGGTGTATCTCCAGCTCAACGCCGTCTTGCAGATGAACGCAATGCGCCTGGGCGAGGTGAAGTACCTGAGCGAGGGCGAGGTGACGCGCACGGCCGAGATCAATCGGATTCCCAGCGTGAAGCGACGTGTCTGGAACTATTTGGCGACGCGGGCAGATTGCACCTTTGACTGATCGATCGTGATAGTGCCTCCATGAGCGAGCACGCTTTTCTGATCGCCGGCGGCGGGATTGGGGGCTTGGCGGCCGCGCTGGGCCTGGCGCGCAAGGGCCGGCGTTGCGTCGTGTTCGAGCAGGCGGCGCAGTTCGGCGAGATCGGGGCTGGCATCCAGCTTGGGCCCAATGCTTTCCATGCCTTCGACTATCTGGGTGTCGGCCAGGAGGCACGGGCAAAGGCAGTCTATATCGACCACCTGATCCTGATGGACGCGGTGCGGGACGAGCGGATCACCGCAATTCCGCTCGACCAGCCCTTCCGCAAGCGTTTTGGCAATCCCTATGCGGTCATGCATCGCGGCGACCTTCACGGCGTCTTGTTCGATGCCTGCCGCGCCAATCCGCTGATCGAGCTTCGAGCCGAAAGCCGGGTCGAGGGCTACGTGCAGCAGGGTGGCGTCATCGAAGCGGTGCTGTCGACTGGTGTGAGGG
>CAYMTM010000001.1:0-64392 GCA_964393375.1 uncultured Rhodospirillaceae bacterium | reverse complement strand
CGGCTTCAAGTCGGTCAAGTCGATCGTGCGCTTCAGCTTCACCGACAAGCGCCCGAAGAGCTTCTGGGAGGCGCTGCAGGGCTCGGAATACGGGTTCTGGGCCAACGTCAACCCGCAGGTGCCGCACCCACGCTGGAGCCAGGCGATGGAGACGGACATCGGCACGCAGGAAAAGATTCCGACCCTGCTGTTCAACGGCTACGCGGACTACGTGGCCGACCTCTACAAGGGCCTGGAGAAGGAACGCCTCTGGGCGTGAGGCGGTCGCGCAGCGTCGAAGGGCGACGGCTTTACTTCACCACCGCATACTGCAGCGCGTTCTCCGCACCCACGGCGCGAACGGTGATGATCGCGCCACAGACCACGCGCTGCTCGGGCTTGTCGGCGCCGCCGAGTTCGATCGGCTCGCGGAACTTTTCCGAACTGATCTTGAAGCTGCCCTGCTCGGCCTTGAACCAGAAGCACAGGGCCACCCGCGAGCGCACGTCGCGGTCGCCGCTCTGGTACAGCACGATATCCTTGTCGGCCGGCATGTTCTTGTAGGTCATGGTGTCTGCCAGCGCGGCCGACGCCCCGAACGCCATCGTCGCGAGCGCGACCGCCGCCGTCCGATTCCAATGCGCCATGGTGCGTGCCCCCGTTCCTGGCGTTTTCCGAGAGGGGAGATTCCGTCGCGCGGCGGCCGCTGTCAATCGCTTGCGGCTATTTCGGCGTGCGCTTGACGAACAGGAAGTCGCCGCCGTCGTGCCCGGCCTGGCGGATGTCGGAGTATTCCGGGGTCTGGTCGGAGTTGAGCACGATCGGCCGGCGGATCGAGGCGAACAGGCCCTGGCCGTCGATCACGTCCGGGTTCTCGCGCAGCGCGTCGATGAAGGCCTTGGCGAACACCGAGTGGCCGCCGCCGCCGCCGTCCATGACCGGCTCGAGCCCGCCCGAGCTCATGACGGTGCGCGAGCGCTTCTCCAGGATCCGGCGAACCCAGGCCGAGATGTCCGCGTCCTTGGCGCTGCGCATGCCGGCGGTGACGCTGCGCACCAGCGTGCCGGAGTAGCACGAGTCGGCCACCACCATGATGTGCCGCGCGCGCATCGCCTTGATCACGTCGGTCAGGTCGGTCGTCGGCACCCAGTTGGTCGGCAGGTCCGGATCGGCGTCCACGGGCAGCCAGTAGCCGCGCCCGGTCTGGTCGTCGCGCACGCCGTGGCCGGCGTAGTAGACCAGCAGGTTGTCCTTCTCGCTCAGCTCGGCGCGCATCTTGTAGAGCGCCTCCATGATCTGCTGGCGCGTGGCGTCCATCAGGGTGGTCACCTGGAACCCGTACTGCTCGCGCAGCAGCTTGCCGACCACCTGCGCGTCGTTCTGCGCGGTCTCGAGCGACCGGATCTTGGCGTACCTGTTGTTGCCGATCACCAGCGCGCGGTAGGTGCCGAACTCGATCTTGCGCAGCTGGTCGGCGATGCTGGCGACCTGGACCGGCTTTTCCTTGGGCTCGTCGGCGGTCGGCGCCGTCGCGGTCTGCGTCGTCGGCTGTGGCGCGCGGCGGGTCACGCTGATCGTCTTCTGGGACATGTTGCCCCATTCGTCGACCGCCGCGAGCTTCAGCTCGCTGGCGCCGACCGGCACGCCGCGCTTCACGCTGAACGCGCCGCCGGCGCCGATCGGCACGGGCTGGCCGTTGACCGAGAACTCGATGATGGCCGAGGCGTCGGCGATCTTGCCGGTCAATTCGACCACGGGCCCGTCGGTCTCGAGCTTCGCCGGGGCGGTGATCGCCGGCGGCTGCTTGTCGACCATCGGCGCGGGCGTGGGGGCGACGGTGGTGGCGGCGGTCTGGGTCTTGGGCGCCGCGGCCGGCGCCGGCTTCGGCGCGGGCTCCGCCGCGGAGGTTTTTGGCGCCGGCGCCGGTTCGGCCGCCGCGGTCTTCGTGGCGGGCGCAGCCGTCGGCGCGGGCGCCGGGGCCTGCGGGCTGGCGATCGGCGCGGCGTTCGCCGCCAGGCTCTGCGCGGGTGGAGCACTGGGGGCTGCCAGGGGCGCCGGCTGCGGCGCCGCCTGGGCCACTGCCGTCGCGGGGCCCTGCGGTGCTGCGGGCGGCGGCGAGGCGCGCGTCAGGCGCATCTCGGCCCATTTGTCGCCGACGCGGCCCTGGCCGACGAACAGGTTGCCCGAGAAGGTGCCCTTGATCTCCATGCTGTCGCCGCGCGTCGCGGCGTCGCCGGCCGACCCGCTCAGCGACGCCTGGCCGCCGGCGTCGACCTCGCCGCGGGCCGCGATGCGCGAACCCATGCGTTCCTGCTGGATCACCATCTTGCCGTCGGCAACGTTGGCGGTGACCGGGAAGTGGCCTGCGCGCCCGGTCAGCGTGCCCGACCACTCGCCATCGAAGGGCGAGCCGCCGCGTGCGGATGCCGGAAGCGGCGCGGCGGAAGCGGCCGTCGCGGACGGCAGCGCCACCGGCGCGCCGGCGCGGCCCAGCGCCAGCGTCATCTTGCAATTGGCTGCGTAGCCCTCGGCGACCAGGGTCTGCGCGCTGAGCAGCTTGCCCTTGACGACGACGGGGTTGCCCGCGGTGTCCTTGCCCGCGGCTTCGACCGTGCCGTCCGGCGCGATCGTGCCGCGCAGATCGCGTCCGCCGCCGCCGGAGAAGAACACGCCCGAGAACTGGTTGCCCGAGACCATCACCGAAGATGCGCCCTCGTCGCTGAACCCGGTGCACTGGCGCAGCATCCGGCCCGACCATTCGCCGTCCTGCGGGCCCGCGGCGACCGTAGGCGTTGGCGTCGAGGCCGGGACCGGGGCGGGCTGCGCGACGTAGGGCGCTGGCGGCGACGGCGGCGGCTGGCTGCCGGCCAGGTAGCGCTGCGCCATCTCGCGGCCGCGCTTGGCTTCATCCATGTCGGGATCGAGCCGCAGCGCCTCGTTGTACTCGACCAGCGCCACGTCCGGCCGGCCCGTCGCCAGCAGCGCGTCGGCCAGAAGCCGATGCGCCTTGGCGTTGTTGCGGTCGCGGCCAAGGACCTGGGAGCAGGCATCGACCGCGCGCTGGCCGTACTCCTGCTCGCACAGCCGCATGTCCGACGGCCGGGTCGGCTCCAGCAGGAATTGGCCGCGGCCCTTGCCGGGGTTGAACAGCACCCCGCCGCGCTGATGGCTGCCGCCGCCGAACTGCACGCCCACCTGGGCGTCGGCCGGAGCCGCGGCAAGCAGGCTTGCAGCCAATAGTATCAAACCCTGAGTGCGCATGGCCGACCTCGCCCGCGCGGTTGCCCGCGCGAAATACATTTCACGCCGGACAGACTACCACAGTGCGGCGGTCAAGCCCGTGATTTGGCTCACATTAAGAAATGGCAAAGAGCCGCCGCCTAGCCCGAGCGTTGGCTCTAAGGTGTTGATAACAAGCGATTTCGGCCCACTTTGTCAACGGTCGCGGCTCAACCGCCTCGTCGCGGCCCTGGCGCGCCTCGATCATCGCCGGACGGCTTGTCCCAGCCCGTGAGGAATCCCCTGCGGGGGCGCAATTGGAGCAACCGGATTGGTCGACGGTGCCGCCCGGCGGGACGCGCGCGGCGCCTCGCGCCCACAGCGCGACCTACGTCGCCGTCAGCTTCTCGATGAACCGCGGCAGGGCGAAACTGGCGGCATGCAGCGAGGGGGTGTAGTAACGCGTCGCGATCCCGGCGGCGGCGAAGCGCCTGGCGATCTCTTGCGGACCGACCCGGCGCGGCTCGGCGTTGTCCGATCCCCAGCCGAAGGCCATGAAGCCGCCGTAGTAGCTCGGCACGGCGGCCACATAGAAGGCCGTGTCGGCGAACAGCGAACCCAGGCGCTGCGCCGTGTTGCGCAGCTCGTCCGGCTGCAGGAACGGCACGCCGTTCTGCGTCACCAGGATGCCGCCCGGGGCCAGGCACCGCTTGCAGTCCGCGTAGAATTCGCGCGTGAACAGCACGGCCCCCGGTCCCTGGGGATCGGTCGAGTCGATGATGATGACATCGAACCGGTCCTGGCAGGTTTTCACGTAGGCCGCGCCGTCGGCGATCACCAGGTCGAGCCGCGGGTTCTTGAACGCCTCGGCGCCGATTGACGGAAGGTAGGTCGTGCAAAGGTCGACCACGCCGCGGTCGATCTCGACCATGGTCACGCGCTCGACCGCCCGGTGCTTCAGCGCCTCGCGCGCCATGCCGCCGTCGCCGCCGCCCACGATCAGCACGCGCCGCGCGCCCCCATGCGCGAGGATCGGCACATGGGTCAGCATTTCGTGATAGACGAACTCGTCGCCCTCGGCGGTCTGGATCACGCCGTCCAGCGCCAGCATCCGGCCCATCACCGGATTCTCGAAGATCACCAGGTCCTGATGCTCGGTGCGCTCGCGGAAGATGACCTTGGAAACGGCGAAACGCTGGCCTATGTCCCTGTAAAGCGTTTCGTCGAACCACTCCGTCACTTCACCCGGCCCCGGCGCAGTTCCTCGACCTCGATGCGCGAGGGTTTGAAGGCGCGATCCAGCACCGGCACCGCCGCCTGCGGGTCGGCCTCGCCGCACATGAAGATGTCGAGCGCCGCATAGCCGCGCTCGGGCCAGGTGTGGATCGAGATGTGCGATTCCGCCAGCACCGCCACGCCCGAGACGCCGCCGTTCGGGGTGAAGTGGTGCAGATGGATGTGCAGCAGGGTCGCGCGCGACGCCGTCACCGCCTCGCGCAGCGCGGATTCGACATGCGCAAGGTCGCTCAGCCGTTCGGCGCCCCAAAGGTCGACCAGCAGATGCGTGCCGGCGAACGTCATTCCGTCGCGCGTGACGAAATGGTCGCTGGCATCCTCCGCCGCGAATTCGTTGACGCGCGCAGCACCGACTTCCGCTTGGGCTTTGCTTGGCTTGATGTCCAAGTCGATCCCCAATTGGAAGGAAGTGATGTCTTCCACCATCTTCCAATCCTAACCAGCAGATGACCCAGAAGTGAAAACGCGGCGCTTCACATGGGGCAAAACCCCTCACATTGCAAGAGGAATTAGCGGTCAGGCCGGCATTTTCCCTTCGCGCGCGCGACCGCGGCGCGTCGCGGTCGTGCCTATGGGCGCGTCACTTCGCGGCCACGCAGACGATCGTCGTCTGGCCGGTCGAGCTGACGGTCGCGGACTGCAGCGACGTACCGGCAGGGCACTGGGGAGCGGGCGCCGCAGCGGACGTCGTCGTCGTGCCCGAAGAGGAACTGGTCGACGTGCCGGCGGTCGGCGCCACCACGAGCGACGGGTACGACGGGTACGGGTAGGGATACGCCGTGCCGGTGGCCGCAGCCTGGTTGCCGTAGACGCTGACCTGGTTGTTGCTGGCGGTCGTGTTGCCGCTGACGGTGTTTCCGCTGACGGTCGCCGCGTTGCCGCCGGCATAGGTGCCGGTCGCGGTTCCGCTCGCCGTGTTCGCCGCGTTGTTCGTCACGGCGGCGGGGGACGTTTGGGTATTGGCGAGTTGATTGGCCGGGCCGCTGCCCTGGCCCTGGCGCTGCGCCAGCGGCCCGCCCTGCTTCTTGCCGAGCTTTCCCGAGGGCCCGACTTCCTGCGGCCCGTTGGCCAAGGGCCCGCCGCCAATCCTGCCGCCGCCATGCCCGCCTGGGCCGCCGGCCAGCGCGCCGGGCCCATGCCCGCCGCCGAGCACGCCGCCGGGCCGCGCTTCGGCGGTGCCGGTGACGGCGGCAAGGGCGAAGATGGAAACGAACGCGGCGAGGACGATCTTCCTGAACATGACGCTGACTCCCTGTCGGCGTTGGTTGAACTAGCCACTCGGTTTTACGCGAATTGCGTTGGTCGACCTGTGCCGGCCATCACGCTAGCGTTGTGTCCTCGATCACGGGACGGCGCGGTTAAGTCATTGTTAAGCAGAGCTTTGGAATGTTGCGTCGCGGCAGGCGCTATGGCAGACAGGCGCGCGCCGCGCGATCCGCCAGGTTCCGGCTGTCCCTCGAAAAAAGTGATGCGCTCCCATGTTTAAACCCGTCCGCAAGGCGATCTTCCCCGTCGGCGGCCTGGGCACGCGGTTCCTGCCGGCCACCAAGTCGATGCCGAAGGAGATGCTGCCGGTCGTCGACAAGCCGCTGATCCAGTACGCGGTCGAGGAAGCGAAGGCCGCCGGGATCGAGCAGTTCATCTTCGTCACCGGCCGCGGCAAGTCGGCCATCGAGGATCATTTCGACGTCAGCTACGAATTGCAGTCGACCCTGTCGGAGCGCGGCAAGCAGGTCGAACTCGAGGCGATCCACGCCATGCTGCCGAAGCCCGGCCAGGTCGCCTATATCCGCCAGCAGGAGCCGCTGGGGCTGGGCCACGCGGTGTGGTGCGCGCGCAACCTGGTGGGCGACGAGCCGGTGGCGATCCTTCTCGCCGACGACCTGGTGCTGGCCGACACGCCGTGCCTGAAGCAGATGGTCGACGCCCATGTCTATACCGGCGGCAACATGGTGGCCGTCATGGACGTGCCGCGCGAGCACACCAGGCGCTACGGGGTGCTCGATGTGATGACCGACGACGGGCGCCTTGCCGCAGTCAGGGGCCTGGTCGAGAAGCCGGCGCCGGACAAGGCGCCCTCGACCCTCTCGATCATCGGCCGCTATATCCTGCTGCCGGAAATCTTCCGGCACCTGGGCGCGGCCGAGCGCGGCGCCGGCGGCGAGATCCAGTTGACCGACGCCATGGCCAAGATGATCGGCCGCTACCCGTTCCACGGGCTGCGCTTCGCAGGCAAGCGGTTCGACTGCGGCGACAAGATCGGCTTCTTCGAGGCCCAGGTCGCCTATGCCCTGGCGCGCGCGGACATGGCCAAGGACGTCAAGGCGATCGTCAGGACCTACGCCGGCAACTAGCCGGCCGGCGCGCCGGTTCCGGATCCAAGAGGTATGAGTTCATGCGCATCGCGATGATCGGAACCGGCTATGTCGGCCTCGTTTCCGGCGCCTGCTTTTCGGAGTTCGGCGTGCATGTCGCCTGCGTCGACAAGGACGCGGCGAAGATCGAGGGACTGAAGCGCGGCGAGATGCCGATCTACGAGCCCGGCCTCGACACGCTGGTCGCAAACAACGTGCGCGCGGGGCGGCTCAGCTTCTCGACCGAGCTGGGGCCGGCGGTGGCCGAGGCCGACGCGGTGTTCATCGCCGTGGGCACGCCCAGCCGGCGCGGCGACGGGCATGCCGACCTCAGCTACGTGTTTGCCGCCGCCAAGGAGATCGCGCAGTCGATCCGGCGCTACACCGTGGTGGTCACAAAGTCGACCGTGCCCGTCGGCACCGGACGCGAGGTGCACAAGATCATCAAGGCCGAGCGGCCGGATGCCCAGTTCGACGTGGTCTCGAACCCGGAATTCCTGCGCGAGGGCTCGGCGATCGGCGATTTCATGCGCCCCGACCGCGTGGTGATCGGTGCCGACGGCGACCGCGCCCGCGAGGTGATGCGCGCGCTCTACCGGCCGCTCTACCTGATCGAGACGCCGATCGTCTTCACCGGCCTGGAGACGGCCGAGCTGATCAAGTACGCCGCCAACAGTTTCCTGGCCGCCAAGATCACCTTCATCAACGAGGTGGCGGACCTGTGCGAGAAGGTCGGTGCCGACGTCAACGACGTGGCGCGCGGGATCGGTCTGGACGGGCGCATCGGCCGCAAGTTCCTGCACGCCGGCGCCGGGTACGGCGGGTCGTGCTTCCCCAAGGACACCCTCGCGCTCGCCAAAACCGCCCAGGATTTCGGCGCGCCGCTCAAGCTGGTCGAGACCACGATCGCCGTGAACGACGCGCGCAAGAAATCCATGGCCGGGCGCGTGGTCAAGGCCTGCGGCGGGTCGGTCCAGGGCAAGACGGTGGCCGTCCTGGGCCTTACGTTCAAACCCAATACCGACGACATGCGCGACGCGCCCTCGCTCGACATCGTGCCGGCGCTCGTCAAGGCCGGCGCCACGGTGCGCGTCTACGATCCCGAGGGCATGAAGGAAGCCAGGAAGCTGCTGAACGGCGTGGCGTGGTGCGAAAATGCCTACGACGCCATGACCGACGCCGACTGCCTGGTGATCGTCACGGAGTGGAACGAGTTCCGCGCGCTCGACGTGAACCGGATGCGCCAGCTCCTGCGCCGGAAACTGATCGTCGACCTGCGCAACGTCTACAATCCCGCCGACATGGCGGCCCAGGGCTTCACCTACCACTCGATCGGCCGCGCCTCGCTCGCGCCGGCCGGGTGATGCTGCGGTGAAGCTCGGACCTTCGACGAAATTCTTCTTCTACGGCACGCTGCTCGACGCCGACGTCCGGCGCATCGTCGTCGGTCGTGCCGTGCCGGACGCGGCGGTTACGCCCGCGATGCTTGCGGGCTACCGCCGCGTGCGGGTGGTGGGGAAGTGGTTCCCGATGCTGGTGCCGGGCCTGGCCGGCGACACGGTGGACGGCGTGCTGGCCGCGGGCTTCGGCCATGCGGAGATCGCGCGGCTGGTCGCCTACGAGGGGCCGCACTACGCGCTCGAGCGCGTGGCTTTGCGCCTTGCCGGCGGCAAGGCGGCGACGGGGCTGGTCTTCCTTGCCCGGGCCGGCGCGCTGAAGCCGAGCAACGAGCCCTGGGAACTCGAACCCTGGCAGCGTGCGGAGAAGCCGCGCGTCCTGCGCGGCCTCTCCGCCGGCGGGGCTATGCCGCCTGCTTCAACAAGCCTTCGGCCTTGAGCGCGGCCTGGACCGCCGGGCGGGCGGCGATGCGCGCCTGGTAGCCTTTCAGCGCCGGCCACTTGCCGAGATCGATGCCGACGAAATTGGTCCAGTTCAGCACCGTGAATAGGTAGGCGTCGGCCACGCTGTAGGCGTTGCCCATCACGTACTGGTTCTTTTCCAGGTGCTTGTTCAGGTAGTCGTAGCGCTGGGCGAGCCTGTCGAGGACGACCTTCTTCCAGTCCGCCGGGATCTGCGGGTTGAACAGCGGTCCGGTCCCCTTGTGGATTTCTCCGGAGATGAAGGTCAGCCATTCCTGCAGGTCGTAGCGCGCCTCGCTGCCCGCCGGCGGCGCCAGCTTGGCGGCGGGGTTCTTGTCGGCGATGTATTGCAGGAGCATCGCGCCTTCCGTGAGCACGCGGCCGTTGTCGAGTTCCAGCGCCGGCACGTAGCTCTTGGGGTTGATCGCGTTGAAGTCGGCGCCGGTCTCGGTCTTCTTGGTCTTGCCATCGACCTTGACCAGGACGACGGGAAGGCCGGCCTCGCGAAGCGCGATGTGGGAGGCAAGCGAGCAGGCGCCGGGCATGTAGTAGAGCTTCATCGGACGTCTCCTTCGGTGCAGCAACCGGATCCCGGGGGCGCCGCGCGGCCGCCGCGATCCGAACCGCCGGTACCTTGTCAAACTATATAAAAGGAAGCAACAGCTTTTTGTGTGGCTTATCCACAGAAACAAGCGCTTCTTCCCTTTTCCCGTCGCCGGCCGCATAATGATTCGTTCACAAATGCGAGACGATCGTCCGTGAAGCATCCCCACTGCGAGCATCTCTGCCCCTGGTTCCAGACCGCGATGGACGTCCTGTCCAGGCCCTGGAACGGGCTGATCATGGCGATGCTGCAGACCAAGGGGGCCCTGCGGTTCAGCGAGCTGCGCGCGGGCTTGAGCGCGATGGGCGACCGCATGCTGTCGGAGCGGCTGAAGGAGCTGGAATCGCGCGGCCTGGTGCTGCGCCGGGTCGAACCCGGGCCTCCGGTGCGCGTGGCCTACGAATTGACCGAGGTCGGTCGCGGCTTCCGCGACGTGGCGCTGGCGCTGAGCGGGTGGGGCAGGCAGTTCAGGCCGGCCGCCGCGGCGCGCACGCGCCGCAAGCGGAGCCGCCCGGCGGCGTAGCGCCTACTTCGACCCCTGCGCCGACTGCTGCGCGGTCTTGCCGTTCGGCACCGCCGGCGGCACGGCCAGGCAGGCGAGCTTCTTCTTCTTGAACTCGCGGCAGGCCGCGCGCGCCTCGCCCTCGGTCATGCCGACCAGGCGTGCCTGGTAGAGGCTGCCGGCGCGCGAACGGGTTTCCTCGACCACCGGCCTGGCGCCGTTCAGCGCGCCGCCCAGCAGGCGCCGCGCGTCGTCGGCCGCGCGCCTGGCGTTGTCCGCCTGCTTGAACGCGCCGACCTGCACGCCCCAGTTGCCGGAGGCGGCGATCGCCTCGGCGGCGTCGTCGGAGATCAGGTCGGCGATGGTGGGCTGATCCATGTCCAGGTCTTCGGCGTAGGCCGGTTCGGGCGGCTGCGGCGTGGCCGTCGCGATCACCGGCTCGGGCGCGGGCTGTCCCGGGCGGCGCTTGAGCTCGCGCGCGATCGGCGCCGGCTGCCGGGCTTCGGCCTTGGCCACCTGCACCGGCGGGCGCTTGTCGAAGGCCTTGTCGAGCAATTGCATCATGTGCACGTCGCGCCAGCCCGGCGCGTTGCCGCCCAGCACCACCGCCACCAGCCGGCGCCCTTCGCGCTCGGCCGAGGCGACCAGGTTGAAGCCCGAGGCGCGGATATAGCCGGTCTTGATGCCGTCGACGCCCGGGTAGCGCCCGAGCAGCTTGTTGTGGTTGTTGTGGACGGCGCCTTCGTAGACGAAGTCGTGCACCGAGAACACCTGGTACTGGCGCGGGAAGTCGCGCAGCACCGCCATGCCGAGGATCGCAAGGTCGCGCGCGGTGGTCACCTGGTCCGGGTCGGGCAGGCCGGAGGCGTTCCTGAACCGCGTGGCGCGCATCCCCAGCGCGCGGGCGCGCCGGGTCATCTGCTCGGCGAAGGCTTCCTCGCTGCCCGCCAGCGCCTCGGCGACGACCACCGCCATGTCGTTGGCCGATTTCGTCACCAGCGCCAGCATCGCGTCGCGCACGCTGACCGTGCGCCCGGCTTCGATGCCCAGCTTCGAGGGCGCCTGCGATGCCGCGCGGTCGGAAACGCGCAGCGGCGTGTCCATCCTCACCTTGCCGCGCTCCAGCGCCTCGAACAAAAGGTAGAGCGTCATGATCTTGGCGGTCGAGGCGGGGTAGGTCCGCGTGTCCGCGTTGACCGCGTGCAGGACCTCGCCGGTATTGGCGTCGACCACGATCGAAGCGTAGACCGGCTTCCTGGCGGCGGCGGCAGGCGCGCCCGCGGTCGTGGCGGCCAGGAGCGCCAGGAAGAGCCAGGAGAAGACGGAAGCGGGGCTGCGGAAGGTCCGGACCAGGGCAGGTTGGCGCATGACTCTCCACCAGATTTTGGGCCACAGCCCGCAAAACGGCGCGAAGTCTAGTAAAATGACGATTCGCTGTCCAACGGAGATTGCAGCGTGAAGCCGAATTTTCCGTTTCGAGTCAGGGAGTCACCGCCTTGCCACGGTGCCGCCACGCGCGGGCGCTATCGAGGGACCATGAACCGGCGCACCATCTTGGCGATCGCAACGGCCGGCGCGCTGGCCGCCGGCTCGGCACAGGCCGAAAATTTCCTTCTGCGCGGCTTCACGTGGTTCGGATTCCTCGACGGCAAGGATTTGCGCGAGGGCTGCGTGCCCGGCGCGCCCGACCGGCTGCGCTTCGTCTACAACGCCGTCTATCGGGAGCAGATCAGGGTCTACGAGTTCGTCCGTGCCGCGCCCGGCGCGCCGGCGAGCTTGCGGTCGCGCGTGCTGACGCGGCCGAATTTCGCGAGCTTCACGATCGGCGAGCTGATCTTCGGCTCGCGCGACCACGTCTTCGACGCGGCGGTCGACCCCCCGGGCGCCGAGGCGCTGGTGGCTGCCTTGATCGCCGACGGCTGGACCGACCCCGTGCCCAAGGGGCTGACCCTGCCCTCGGACGGGTTCTACTGGATCGTCAGCGGCTGCCTGGGCGGCACATTCGACATCCAGGGCTGGCTCCATCCCACGCCGCGGTTCGCGGCGCTGCGCTTTCCCGTGCTGCTGTTCGCGCGCGACGGCACCGGCGTGCCGGTCAACAAGCCGCGCCCGGTCGATGCCGGCGAACGGATGCGCGCGCGCAGCGGCAACCAGAGCAAGCTCGACACCCAGCCCGCCTTCGACGTGCGGCTGGATGACGGCGGCGTGGTCGGGCGCGTGCCGAACTTCTAAGCCTGCGCCAGCGCCTGCAGGTCGATGACGCCGGCCAGCCCGTCCTCGGTGCCGTAGGCGACGCACTTGCCGTCCGGGCCGAAGGCGAGCGCCGCCACCCGGCCGCCGCCCGGCGGCTTGGCGAAGCCGGCGGCGTTGTTGGAGATGCGCGCCAGCGCGACGGCGCCGTCGGTATAGCCGGCGGCGATCATGTCGCCTTTGGGATGCGCCGCCACCGTCGCAACCATGCCATCACGGCCATAGCCAAGCTCGACCGGCGGCTTGCCCATCGGCCCCGAGCCCGAGAACGGCCAGCACACGATCCGATCGGCGCCCGCGGTGGCGAGGAAATAGGGCTGCGGCGACCAGGCGACCGAGCGCACCTTGGTCGGGTAGCCCGACATGCGCATGTCCTGGCCGTCGCTCAAACGCCAGCCGTGCAGCGCATTCTCCTGCATCATCGATACGACATATTCGCCGTCCGGGCTCCAGGTCACGCCGATATGCGAGCCCGACCACTTGAGCAGCTTCGGCTTCTGCTCGCGCCCATGCGTCCACCACAGGCTGACGCCGTTGTAATGCGCGACCGCCAGGCGCTTGGCCTTGGGGTTGGCCGCGATGCCGCCCACGGTGCTGGGATGCTGCAGTTCCGCCGGCGCCTCCGCGCCCTTGCGCTGGAACAGGTAGGCGCATCTGCCGACCGCGGCGGCGCGGAACGGCGCGCCCGCGGGCGCCAGCACATGCTCGACCCATTTGCCCTTCCAGGCGTGGATGGCGGCGACCGCGCCGTCCGCGGCGACGCGGTTGAGCTTGCCGTCGTCGCCGCCGGTCAGGAAGGCGGGCTCGTCGCCGTCCGCCGCCAGGCAGAGGATCGCGCCGTCATGCGCGGCAATACGGCGCGGCGCGTCGCGCGTGCGCGGGTCGGCCAGTGCCAGCGACCCGTCGCCGAGCGCGAAGGCGAGTGTCTTGCCCGCGCGGTCGAACGCCAGCGCGCCGACCGGCCCGCCCAGTTCCCAGGCGACGGCGGTTTCTTCCAGCGTGGCCATCGCTCAGGCGGCGCAGCCCTCGAAGCCCTGCTTCAGCGCCTCGGCGTCCAGCTTGCGGCCGATGAAGACGATCCGGCTCTCGCGCTTCTCGCCCTCGCGCCACGGGCTGGTCGGCTTGCCGTCGATCTGCATGTGCACGCCGTGAACGACATAGCGCTGGTTCTGGCCGGCCATGTTGAGGATGCCTTTCATCCGGAGGATGTCCTGGCCCTTGGCGGCCAGCAGGTGGCGAATCCAGTTCTCGAATTTCTCGACCGACAGGGGCCTGTCCAGCCGCAGCGAAACGCTGGTCACCTCGGGGTTGTGGCGCAGCACGCCGGCCGTGGCGCCATGGTCGTGCTCGTGCGCGTGATCATGGCCGTGCTCGTGGCCGTGGTGGTCGTCGCGATCGTCGTGATCGTGCGCGTGGTTGTGGTCCTCTGGCCGGCGATCCAGGAAGTCCGGCTCGATCGCAAGGATGCGGTCGAGGTCGAAGGCGCCGCGGTCGAGCAGCTTGGCGATGTCCACGTCGCACTGGCGCGTGCGATGGATCGCCGCGAAGCGGTTGATGGCACGGATCGTCGCCTCGACGTCCTTAAGTTCCTGCGGCGAGACCAGGTCGGTCTTGTTGAGCAGGATCACGTCGGCAAAGGCGATCTGCTCCTCGGCCTCGCGGCTGTCCTTGAGCCGCGCCGGCAGGTGCTTGGCGTCGACGACAGTCACGATCGAATCGAGCTTGGCGCGGTCCTTGACCTCGTCGTCGACGAAGAAGGTCTGCGCGACCGGCGCCGGGTCCGCCAGGCCCGTGGTTTCGATCACGATGGCGTCGAACTTGCCCTTGCGCTTCATCAGGCCCGAGATGATGCGGATCAAATCGCCGCGCACGGTGCAGCAGATGCAGCCGTTGTTCATCTCGAACACTTCCTCGTCGGCGCCGACCACCAGGTCGCCGTCGATGCCCAGCTCGCCGAACTCGTTGACGATGACCGCGTATTTCCTGCCGTGCGGCTGGGTGAGGATGCGGTTGAGCAAGGTGGTCTTGCCGGCCCCCAGGAAGCCGGTGAGCACGGTGACGGGCACTGCTTGCGACATGGTTCTGCGGATCTCCAACCCTCGGCCGGGATGACCCCTAGATAGGGCGCGCCACACGGCGAGCCAAGGGGCGCCCCGGCGGCGGCGGACCCTAACAAAGCGGGCAGGGGTTGGCTACTGAGGGGGAGCGTGGCGCTCCCGGCGCGTTTAGAACGTAAACGCGTAATGCGCGCGAAATCCGATGCCGTCGCGCGCCGTGTCGCGCACCAGCGCCTCGCGGTCGCCGGTTCGGCGCACCCAGGCCAGGTCGAGGTTCAGCCCGAAATCGAAGCTGTAGCCGACGCCCACGCTGTAGATTCGGTCGATCGCGGTCTCCCGCAGGTCGAACTGCTCGACATCGTCCACCAGGTTGCCGTCCTCGTCCTCGACCTGGATGGGGTTCGTCAGGGTACGCTCGCTCTGCCGTCGGGCCTGGGCGTAGTGGGCGAAGAAGCGCCAGGTCTTGTCGTAGGTCGCCTCGGCGCCAACGGTCGCAACCAGGTTGTCGTGCCGCGCACCCTCGAACCGGCGCAGATAGGCGACTTCCGCCACCGCCCTCAGGTCCCACAGCGGCGCGATCGGGCCGTCATAGGTGAGCCCGGCTACGGCGCCGTATTGCGAGGTGTCGCCCGCCGCCCGCCCGCGCGCCAGACGCTCGGCCCCGATGTTCCAGCCGAGGCCGGCGACGCCAAGCAGGTTCTCGCCCTCGACCGTCGCCGCGAGCGAGGTGGGCCAGGCCGTGTTGCCCGGGCCGCCAAAACGGACGCGGTTGCGGCCCACGCGCTCGGTTCGATCCTCGTCGAAGCGGGGGCTGACGAACGCCGAATTGCTGAGCCAGGTGTTGTCGAACTTGAAGACGCTGGCGCCCGCGGTCACCTTGCCGGCCGGTCCGCCGTCGAAGCGCAGATAGGGGTTGAAGCCCATTCCTTCGGTCAGCTTGTAGCTGTCCTCGGCGAAGAAGCGGCCATAGATGCCGGGCGCAACATGCTCGTCCCAGGCCTTGCCGAAGGCCGGGTTGAATTTGCCCACGCGGATGCCGCCGCGCTGCCAGTCGAAGCGGCCGTAAAGCTCCTCCAACCACAGCGCGTTGTCGGTCAGGAACCGGTCGCCGTCCGGCGGCTCGCGCACCGGCTCGGAGTGCAGCAGCGAGACGATCGAGAAGAACGGCGTCAGGTTGACCGCCATCTCGAACTCGCTGTCCGAACGCAGGTCGTTCGTGGCGCGGCCGCCGCGCCGACGATAGGTGTAGTCGTTTTGCAGGTCGAGATGCAGCACGCCCGTCACGGTGGGCTGGAATTCGCCAGCGCCCAGCGCCGCCGTCCCTGCCGTCACCTCCGCAAGACATGCCGCCACGTTTTGGTCCTCGTGCTCGCGCTCGGCCGCCCGCAAATGCCCTTGCGCCCCGGCGCGGCCGACCTCGTTCCGCGTCGCGGTCATGCCGGCGCGCAGCCCTGTGATCGCCGCATCGCAGTCGGCGAGGGTCTGGGCCTGCGTTGCCGTTGCCGCGAACAGGCCCACCGCGACCGCGCCCAACCAGGTGGCCCAAGGCCGGCTGGACGATCGGCGCCCATGGCGCCCGGACTCCGTTCGAGGATTCATCCCCAGTCCTCCTCTTATATGAAACGTTATAACATTTCTATTCGATGCCGGCTCGCAGGCGGATGCGCCGCCCGCTCCCCTAGTTCCCCATCATCGCCGCCTTCAGCATCTGGACGTTGTGGCGGAACATCTTGATGTACGTGTCCGCGCCTTGGCCCGGCTTGGAGAGCGCGTCGGAGTAGAGCGCGCCGCCCGGTTTCACGCCGGTCTCCTTGGCGATCTGGTCGATCAGCCTGGGGTTGGTGATGTTCTCGACGAACAAGGCGGTGATCTTTTCCTTCTTGATCTGGCGGATCAGCGCCGCGACCTGCCTGGCCGAAGGCTCGGCATCGGTGCTCATGCCCACGGGCGCCACGAACCTCACTCCATAGGCTGTCGCGAAATACCCGAAGGCGTCGTGCGAAGTGATCACGCGGCGCTTGGCCTTGGGCACCTGGCCGATCTCTGCTTTCACCCAGGCGTCGAGTTCCGTCAGCTGCTTCCTGTAAGCCTCGGCGTTCGCCTTGTACGTCGCGGCACCGGCCGGGTCCGCCGCTGCCAGCCCGGCGGCGATGTTGTCGAGATAGACCAGGGCATTGCGCAGATCCTGCCAGGCATGCGGATCGATCGCGCCGTGCGCGTGCGCACCCTTCTCCTTGCCCGCGTGGGAATGGCCGTGGGCATGCGCATGGCCGCCGCCCTGTTCCTCCACCGCCATTTTTTGCGGCTGGATACCGGCGGTGGCGGTGACGACCGTGCCTTTATAGCCGGCGCTCTCGGTCAGGCGCTCGATCCAGCCTTCGAAGCCGAGACCGTTGATGAAGACGACCCTGGCATCCGCCACCGCCCTGGCATCGGCGGGCGAGGGCTGGAAGACATGGGCGTCGCCGTCCGGCCCGACCAGGGTCGTCACCGCGACCCGCTCGCCACCGACATTCTTCACTATGTCGCCCAGAATGCTGAACGTGGCGACCGCCTTGATCGGGCTCTGCGCTGCGCTGGGGCCGCAGAGGGCGGATAAGAAGAACACCGCCGTAATGCAACGAAATAACATAACCACTCGGAGGTCTCCTTTCTCCGGACCTGTCGAACGAGATCAAGCCCGCAGATGGGCGCGGGGCAGGTAGCGGGCGAGCAGGGAGTCGTTCGAGCCGAACGCCATCGAGGCCAGATAGGCGGCGCCCGCGGTCAGCACGATGGCCGGCCCGGAGGGCAGATCGACGTGATAGGAGATCAGCAGCCCGACCGCACCCGACCCTGCGCCGATGGCGACCGCAATGGTGCACAAGGGCCAGATCTCGCGCGCCCAGAACCGGGCGGCGGTCGCCGGCAGCATCATCATGCCCACGGCCATCAGCGTGCCCAGCGCCTGGAACCCGGCGACCAGGTTGACCACGACCAGCACCATGAACAGCGCGTGATACGCCCCGCCGCGTACCCCGGCGGCGCTCAGGAAGCCCGGATCGAAGCATTCGATGATCAGCGGCCGATAGACCAGCGCCAGGATCGCCAGCGTGGCCGAACTGATCGTCGCCACCAGGAGCAGGGCCGCGTCGTCGACCGCAAGGATGGTGCCGAACAGTACATGGATCAGGTCGATATTGCTGCCGTGGGTCGACACCAGCACGACGCCCGTCGCCAGCGAGATCAGATAGAAGGCGGCGAAGCTGGCGTCCTCGCGCAAGGTCGTGGCGCGCGAGATGAGGCCCGACATAAGGGCAACCAGGAGCCCGGCCAGGAATCCGCCCAGGCTCATCCAGAGCAGCGACAGGCCGGCGATGACGAATCCCAGCGCGGCGCCGGGCAGGACCGCGTGCGACATGGCGTCGCCGATCAGGCTCATGCGCCGGATGACCAGGAACACGCCCACCGGCCCGCATCCCATCGCCAGCGCCAGCGAGGCGACCAGCGCCCGGCGCATGAACGCGAATTCGACGAAAGGACCGATCAGCAGGTCGTAAAGCATGCGCATCACGCCGAGTGCCGCAGGCAGCGTTCGGCCTCGTCGTCCCATGCCTCCGACATCTGCCGCGCGCGCAGCAGGTTCATTGGCGTCGCCACCTCCGGCGTGGGGCCCCAGCCCACGCACTCGCGCGCCACCATCAGGCAATCGGGGAAATGCGCGCGCACCATCTCCATGTCGTGCAGCACGGTCACGATCGTGCGATTCTCGCCGTGCCAGCGGCGCACGAGATCGAGAAGGTCGTGCGTGGTGCGCGCGTCGATCGCGTTGAACGGCTCGTCGAGCAGGATCAGCGGCGCGTCCTGCAGCATCATCCGCGCAAACAGCGCGCGCTGGAACTGCCCGGCCGACAGCGTGCCGATCGGGCGGTTCTCGAAACCGCCCAGGCCCACGCCATCGAGCGTGCGCAGGGCCTCCGCGCGCAGCCGCTCGGGCACGCCGCCGAATGCGCCGACGCGCCGCCAATGGCCGGTGAGGACCGCGTCGATCACGCTGATGGGAAAGCTGCGGTCGATTTCGGCCTGCTGCGGCAGGTAGGCTATGTCCCGGCGCTCCACGCCGACCAGCTCGACATGGCCCGCGGTGGGCTGCAGCAGGCCGACGATCGCCTTAATCAACGTGGTCTTGCCGGCACCGTTCGGGCCGACGACCGCGGTCAGGCTGCCCGGCTTGAACTCGCCGGAGACGTGGTGGATGGCGGGATGCCGGTCATAGGCGACCGTGAGGTCGTGGATGCGGATGGCCGCGGATTGCATCACGGCGCCCCCACGCCAAGCGCCCATCCGACCGCCAGCCACAGCACCGCGACGAGCGCACCGACCCGCAGCAGGCGCCCGCGGGCATCGCTCGCCAGCGCCGACCAGCGCCGCCCGGCATGGCCAGGCGCGTGCGGCTCCCCTGCTGGCGCTCGCGCCGGCGCATGGTTGTCTGGCTGGTCCATTCGGCTCACCGCGTGTGATGGCGATGCGGGCTATAGCGATCCGGTTGGCGTATTAGATGAACGCAATGGCACCGGAAGGTCAATGTAATAACATAACATTGACGATCAGGTGTCGCTGCGCTGCCGAAGCAACCCATGTTGCGGCGCACAAAAACCCTTGACAAACGGCGGACATATGCCAAATTGCCCTCATGCTGCATTGCAGCAAAGCGAAATGCTCCCCGAAATGAGAGGTATCATGGCTATGAAGAAGACCTACACCAGCAAGGCTGCCGCGAAGCCGTTCGAGGAGGCGGTCCAGGCAGGCAAGCAAACCTTCGACGCCTTCGTGAAGGCCGGCAACGAGGCTGCCGCCAAGGGCTATGAGCAGGCCGTGCAGATGACCCAGGAGCAGGTGGCGAAGGCCAATTCGGCCTTCATCAAGGGCTGTGAGGACATCCAGGGCTTCGGCAAGGAGAACGTCGAGGCCTTCGTGCAGGCGAGCACCATCTTCGCCAAGGGCGCCGAGCAGATCAGCAAGCAGGTGATGGCGCTGACCCAGAGCTCGATGCAGAGCTCGGTGTCGACTGCCAAGGCGCTGATGGGTTGCAAGACCCTGCGCGACGTGATCGACCTGCAGGCCGACTTCGCGCGCTCGAATTTCGACTCGCTGGTTGCCGAGGGCACCAAGCTGTCGGAAATGTCGTTCAAGGTGACCAACGACGCGATCGCGCCGATCCAAGCGCGCGTCAACCTCGCCGTCGAAAAGCTGACCAAGCCGATCGCGGCCTAAAAAGGTCACAGGCCCCCGCGCCAGGGGGGTTAAAAGTAAAGACTAACGGCCCGGCGGCTAAACCTGCCGGGCCGTTGTGTTTTCTGCCGTTTAACTTGCTTCAAGATCAGCGAAAATTGGAAGCATTAGTAAACGCTTCATCATTACACTTAGGTTTTCCTTAAGAGAGTTATCCACACCATTAAGCGTCGGTCCGACCTGGGCAAAACCACAGCACGGACGGGTCGGCGCGTCGTCTGAAGCGGTCCCAGCGCCCCGCGAAGTGGGCGCGGCATGCGGCCCAAGGGCATGCCCGCAAAGGTAGACGGCGCCTAGGAAGCCAAAGCCTTCGCGAGGATGCTGCTTTGAACACCACCTTATTCGGCACGACGGGCACCGATACCCTGGATGGCGGGGCGGGCCCGGACTATCTGGCCGGCGGCGCCGGGAACGATACCTACATCGTCGACGACGCGGGCGACGTGGTGGTCGAGTTGGCGGGCCAGGGTACGGCGGACCGCATGGTGTCGACCGTTGCCAACACAACGATCGCGGCGAACGTCGAGATCCTCGAGCTTGGCGGCTCCGGCAACGGCACTGCCTGGGGTAGCGCCGGCACCGACACGCTTATTGGCAATGCCGGCAACAATGTATTGATCGGCGGAGCCGGCGCAGACGTCATGATCGGCGGAGCCGGCAACGACATTTATGTTGTGGATAACTCGGGCGATCTCATCACCGAGGCGGCGGGGGGCGGCACCGACTGGGTGGCATCCTATCTGCAGAGTTATGCATTGGCGGCCAATGTCGAGCTGGGCTCCATCGGGCTTGCCACCGGCGCTCGCCTCGATGGCAATGGGCTCGCCAACACGCTTTACGGCAATGCCGGCAACGACACGCTGGACGGCGGCCTCGGAAATGACACAACCGCAGGCGGGGCCGGCGATGATACCTATGTCGTCGACTCAACCGGCGATGTGGTGGTAGAGAATCCGGGTGATGGGCTTGATCGGGTACTGGCCAGCGTCGACTACTCGCTGGCTGCCAATGTGGAAGTGCTGCAACTCACGGGGACCGGTGATCTGATGGCGACCGGGACCGCGGGCAACGACACGCTTTACGGCAACAGCGGCAACAATATCCTTGACGGCCGCGCCGGGGCGGACCTGATGGTCGGCGGTCTCGGTAACGACACCTATTACGTCGACAACGCGGGCGACGTTGTCGTCGAGGCGTCGGGCCAGGGGACGGCCGACCGGATCGTAACCACGCTCGACAATACGACGATCGCGGCGAACGTCGAGATTCTCGAACTCGGCGGGAGCGGCAACCTGACCGCCTGGGGCGGTGCCGGCAACGATACGCTGATCGGCAACGCGGGTAACAACGTGCTGCTCGGCATGGGCGGCGCGGACGTAATGATCGGCGGCGCCGGCAACGACATTTACCTGGTCGATGACGCCAGCGATGTCGTCACCGAGGCGGCGGGGGGCGGTACAGATTGGGTTGCGACCTATCTGCAGTCTTACACTCTAGCGGCCAATGTCGAGCTCGGTTCTATCGGCCTTACCGCCGGAGCCACGCTGACCGGCAATTCGCTTAACAACACGCTCTATGGCAATGCCGGCAACGACACGCTGGACGGCGGCGCCGGCAGCGATTCGATGGCCGGCGGTGCCGGCGACGACGTGTATGTCGTGGATTCGGCCGGCGACATCGTGGCCGAGCAGCCGGGCGCGGGCTACGACACGGTTCGCGCGAGCGTCAGCTATACGCTGTCGCCCGACATCGAGCGGCTCGAGCTGACGGGCAGCGGCAACCTGACCGGCACCGGCAATGCCGGCGTCAATGTCCTCGTGGGCAATAGCGGCGACAATATCTTGGACGGCGGCGAGGGCGCCGACACGATGATCGGCGGCGCCGGGAACGACACGTACTATGTGGACGATTCCGGCGACGTGGTGATCGAGCAGGCCGGCGGGGGAACGGCCGACAAGATCATCGGCTTCGCGTTCAACAACTACCTAACTGCGAACGTGGAAGCCCTCGAGCTCGGCGGCACCGGCAACAATCTTGCCTGGGGCACGGCCGGCGGCGGCGAGACGCTGATCGGCAACGCGGGCAACAACGTGCTGCTCGGCATGGGCGGCGGCGACACGCTGATCGGCGGCGCCGGGGACGACATCTACGGCATCTACAGCGCCAACGATGTGGTGATCGAGGCGGCCGGCGGCGGAAACGACGGCGTCGGCACGTTCATCCAGGCCTATACGCTGGCGGCGAACGTCGAGTGGGGCAATATCGGTCTTACCACGGGCGCATCGCTGACCGGCAACGCGCTGGCCAACACGCTGAGGGGCAATGCCGGCAACGATACGCTGACGGGCGGCGCCGGCAACGACACGATGATCGGCGGGGCCGGGGACGATACTTATTTCGTCGATTCGTCCGGCGACGTGGTGGCCGAGAACGCCGGCGAAGGCATCGACACGATCTATTCCAGCGTCAGCTACACGCTTTCCGCCAATGTCGAGGTGCTGCGGCTGACCGGCAGCGGCAACCTGGCGGGCGCCGGCAGCGCCGGCAACGATACGCTCTACGGGAACAGCGGCGACAACGTCCTGAACGGCGGCGCCGGCGCCGACGCGATGTCGGGAGGTGCCGGCAACGACACCTACTATATCGACCAATCCGGCGACGTGGTGATCGAGGCGGCGGGCCAGGGCACGGCCGACCGCATGATTACGTTCGTCGATAACACGACCATCGCGGCGAACGTGGAGATCCTCGAACTCGGGGGCACCGGCAATCTGACCGGATGGGGCACGGCTGGTGGCGGCGAGACGCTGGTCGGCAACGCGGGCAACAACGTGCTGCTCGGCATGGGCGGCGGCGACACGCTGATCGGCGGCGCCGGGGACGACATCTACGGCATCTACAGCGCCAACGATGTGGTGATCGAGGCGGCCGGCGGCGGAAACGACGGCGTCGGCACGTTCATCCAGGCCTATACGCTGGCGGCGAACGTCGAGTGGGGCAATATCGGTCTTACCACGGGCGCATCGCTGACCGGCAACGCGCTGGCCAACACGCTGAGGGGCAATGCCGGCAACGATACCCTTTCCGGCGGCGGCGGCAACGACACGATGATCGGCGGCGGCGGCGTCGATACGGCCGTCTTCAGGGGCGCCGCGGCGAACTATTCCGTGACCCTTGCGGCCAACGGCAACGTGACGGTGCGCGACAACGTGGGCGGCGACGGTACCGACCTGCTGCAGGGTATCAGTTTCATCAGCTTCGCCGACACCACGATCGCGGTCAGCCAGCTCGCCTCGGGCGGATTGTCGGGCGACATCACCGCGTCGAAGCCGACGCTCAGCGTTTCGGCCGCCTCTGGCCAGGAGGACAAGCCGATCGCGCTGAACATCGCGGCGGCGCTGACGGATCTCGACGGGTCGGAGACGCTGTCGATCGCGATCAGCGGCGTTCCGGCCGGCGCCACGTTGTCGGCCGGCACCAACCTGGGCAGCGGCACGTGGCTGCTGACCCCGGCGCAGCTTTCCGGCCTGACGATCACGCCGAAGGCCAATTCGGACGCAGACTTCGCGCTGACGGTGACGGCCACGTCCACCGAATCGAACGGCGGGGCCAAGGCGACGACGACGGCAAGCCTGCCGGTGACGGTCGCGGCGGTGGCCGACGCGCCGAGCCTGACCCTGTCGCCGGCGTCGGGATCGGGCTCCGGGGCGGTGCCGCTCAACATAGCGGCGGCATTGACCGACACGGACGGGTCGGAGTCACTGTCCATCACGATCGCCGGAGTGCCGACCGGGGCGACGCTGTCGGCGGGGACCAACCAGGGCGGCGGCACGTGGCTGCTGACGCCGGCCCAGCTTTCCGGCCTGACCATCACGCCCCCGGCGAACTCCAGCAGCTTCAGCCTGACGGTGACGGCGAAGTCGACGGAGGCGACCGGCGGATCTACGGCGACGACCACGGCGATCCTGCCGGTGACGCTGCCGGCGGTCGACACGACGGCGTCGATGCCGACGCTGTCGGTTTCGCCGGCGCAGGGCCTGGTGAACACGGCGATTGGGTTGAACATTTCGGCGGCGCTGACGGACCTGGACGGTTCGGAGAGCCTGTCGGTGACGATTTCCGGGGTTCCGGCGGGGGCGACGCTTTCGGCGGGGACGAACCAGGGCAACGGGACGTGGCTGCTGACGGCTTCGCAGTTGTCGGGGCTGAAGATCACGCCGCCGGCGAACTCGGACGCGGATTTCGTGCTGACGGTCAGGGCGACGTCGACGGAGTCGAACGGGGGCGCGACGGCGACGGCGACGGCAAGCTTGAGCGTGGTGGTGGACCCGGTTTCGGCGGGGACGGTGACGTACACGCCGACGATCGTGGGCACGGCTTCGGGCGAGGTGCTGAACGGGACCGCGGGCAACGACGTGATCCGCGGGGCGGGCGGCGACGACACGCTGAACGGGGGCCAGGGCAGCGACATATACCTGGTGGGGGGCACCGGGGACGGCTACGACACGATCGCCGATACGGGCACCTCCGGCTTCGACCGGATCGCGGCGACGCAGGCCGGCACGGCGATCGGGCTCAAGAGCGCGAGCGGGATCGAGGAGATCACCGCCAACGGCTACGCCAACGTGACGATCCAGGGCTGGTGGAGCGGCAGCGTGCTGGACTTCCGCAACACGACCTTGACGGGGATCGTGGCGATCAACGGCGGGGGCTGGCACGACACGATCTGGGGCGGGGCCGGCAACGACGTGATCCGCGGCGGCGGCGGCGACGACACGATGGACGGCGGCCAGGGCAGCGACACCTACCTGGTGGGGGGTACCGCCGACGGCATCGACACGATCGTCGACACCGGGACGGCGGGCTACGACATCATCCTGGCGACGCAGGCCGGCACGACGATCCAGTTGCGCAACTTCGCGCCCGCGAGCGGGATCGAGGAGGTCTCGGCGGGCGGCTATGCCAACGTCACGGTGGTGGGGTCGTGGGAAGGCAGCGTGCTGGACTTCTCCGCCACCAAGCTGACGGGGATTTCGGCGCTGCAGGGGGCGGGCTGGCACGACACGATCACCGGCGGGTCGGGGGGCGACACGCTGCTGGGGATGGCGGGCGACGACACGCTGAAAGGCGGGGGCGGCAACGACTGGCTGGACGGCGGCACGGGCAGCGACACGGCGGTGTTCCAGGGCAACTACGCCGACTACACGGTGGCGAAGCTGGCCGACGGGTCGTGGCAGATCACCGGCACCGCCGGCGCCGGGCTGGCCGAGGGCAGCGACCACCTGGTTTCGGTGGAGTACGCCAGGTTCGCCGACCGGGTGATCGACCTGACCAATGGCGGGACCACCACCGGCGGGTCCACGGGCGGCTCCACGGGCGGCTCCACGGGCGGCTCCACCGGCGGCTCCACGGGCGGCTCCACGGGGGGCAGCACGACGGGGCTGATCGCGGTGCCGGACGTGCCGGCGGCGAGCGCGGCGGGCGATCTGGTGGGCATGACCCTGCAGAACACCTCGGCTTCGGCCCAGGCGGCGGCGATCGTCTCGTTCGGGCAGGTGTTCAAAGCCGGCGACCTGATGCCGGGGACCGGGCTGGTGGCGGCGATCAACGGCGTTTCGGTGCCGGTGCAGATCGACGTCAAGGCGCTCAACGCCGACGGCTCGGTGCGCCACGCGATCCTGACCCTGCAGGCGCCGGCGCTGGCCGGCAACGGCGAGGTCGACGTGATGCTGAAGCACGCGGCGGCCGCGGGCGGCGCCGTCCTGACCGCGCAGGACGCGATCGCCAAGGGCCTCAACGTGACGCTCGACGTCAACCTGCACAACGCCAACGGCACCACCACCCTGAAGTCGGTCAACGTCGCCCAGCTGCTGCAGAGCTCGATCGCCAACGGCACGGTCGAGACCTGGATGAGCGGCAGCCAGGCCTCGGAGTTCCGCGTCCAGACCACGCTGACGACGGGCCTGAAGGCGATCTTCGACATCCGCGTGACGGCCGACGGCAACGTCATGACCGACGTGATCCTGGCCAACGATTCGACCTTCACGCCCGGCATCAACTCCTTCACCTACGACGTGGCGGTCAAGCAGGGCGCCACGGTGGTCTACAGCGAAGCCAACATGTTCCACCACGCCAATTCGACCTGGCACGTCGAGGCGTGGCTGAAGGGCGAGCCTTCGATCAACGTGCAGCGCGACGTCGACTACCTGATCAAGACCGGCGCGGTGCCGGCGCTCGACACCGCCCAGGGGGTCGACGCGGCCGCGGTGGCGGGCGACTACGCCGCGCTGGCGGCGGCCGACACCGGCCCGCTGGGCGCGGCCTTCGTGCTGCAGTACATGCCGCAGACCGGCGGCCGGCCGGATATCGGCCCGATCCCGGAATGGTATGCGCGCTATCTGTTGACCCAGGACGCCCGCGCGCTCGACGTCATGCTGGCCCAGGCCGACGCCGCCGGGGCGGTGCCCTGGCACTACACCGACGAGGCGACCTCTAACCCGGTACGCGTCGACCAGCACCCCAACCTGTGGATCGACTCGCGCGGGACCGGCGCCGGCAGCATCCCGGACTATCCCAGCGGCGCCAGCCTGGCCGGCTGGACGCCGGACCTGGCCCACCCGCCGGCGCTCAGCTACCTGCCCTATCTCTTCACCGGCAGCCACTACTATCTCGACGAGCTGCAGGCCCAGGCCGCCACCGAGATCGCCATGCGCGACCCCTACTACACCGAGGGCGGCGGGGTGATGTCGCCGGGCGCCGAGCAGCTGCGCGCGCTGGCCTGGACCCTGCGCGACCTGATGGACGCCGCCTACATCACCCCCAACGGCGATCCGATGAAGGCCTACTTCGACGGGCTGGTCAAATCCAACCTCGCCTACCTGGTCCAGACCTACGTCACCGGCGGCAGGAACGACGCCGCCGGCCAGCTCGAGGGCTGGATCGATTCCTACTACGGCGACGGCAGCGGCACGATCATGGCCCCCTGGCAGCAGGACTACCTGATCACCGTGCTCGGCGAGGCCTACAGCCGCGGCTACGCCGACGCCGGCACGCTCTTGGCCTGGATGGAGAACTTCTCCGCCGGGCGGTTCACCAGCGGCGAGCTCGGCTACAACCCCGCCGCCGGCCCGACCTATAACCTCGCCATCCGCGACGCCCAGGGCAACTATCTCGACACCTGGGCCGAGGCCTACCAGGCCTCCGGCTACGACCCCGCCACCGCCTCCGCCACCATGACCATGGAGGGCTATCCCGACTGGTCCGGCGGCTACGCCGCCCAGGCCCGCGCCGCCATGGCCACGCTGGTCAGCGCCACCGGCTCGGCCCAGGCGGTCGAGGCCTACGGCTACGTCATCGCCCAGACCTTCAACCTCGCCAAGGGGTCGTTCGAGGACAACCCGCTGTGGAACGTCACGCCCAAGCTCGCCGACGGCAGCTACCTCGACAGCGGCGACATCCTGGTCCAGACCGGCGCCGGCGCCAACTACACCGGCAGCGCCAAGAACGAGCTGGTCTACGGCGGCACCGCCAACAACACCATCGCCGGCGGCGGCGGCATCGACCTCTTGTTCGGCGGCGCCGGCGACGACCTGGTCCAGGGCGACGACGGCAACGACTACCTCTACGGCAACTCGGGCAACGACATCCTGCAGGGCGGCAACGGCAACGACTTCCTCACCGGCGGCATGGGCAACGACACCTTGACCGGCGGGGCGGGCGCCGACCAGTTCGTCTGGGAGTTCTCGGGCGGCCGCGACACCATCGCCGACTTCACCCCATCCCAGGGCGACACCATCCTGCTCAACGACGCCAACCTCTACGGCATCTCCACCTTCGCCCAACTCCAGGCCCACATGTCCCAGAGCGCCGCCGGCGTCACCATCGCCTTCGACGCCAACAATTCCATCCTCCTCCAGAACACCACCATCGCCCAACTCGCCGCACAACAGTTCGTATTCGGGTAGGGAGGTTTCCAAACCCCGCGCCGCCTGCGGCGGCGCGGGAGCGTCCTCGATGCGCACGCCTCTCCGCCCCTGTGATCGTCCTTGGGCACCATCCGTTTGAATGGCGCACAAGGAAATTCAGCGCGGCGCTGCAATCGGCCTTTTATACGTGCGCTGTTGCTGCATGATTCTCTATTGCATCCAGACAAATGCCCTCGAACCGCTCGGCGACGCCCGCTGCCCCAAAATTCTCTTCGACCAACCTTCGGGCAGCCGCCGCGATCGCCAAGCGCCGTTCAGGCTTCGTTATGAGTTCCACTACCCGGTCGCCGAACCCCACGGCATCGTCCGAGACCAGGAGATGCTCGCCGTCCTGCACCGGCAGCCCCTCCACCCCCAATGCGGTCGACACGATCGGGACGCCCATCGCCATGGCCTCGTATGCCTTGATGCGCGTCCCGCCGCCCACCAGAAGAGGGATAACCGCAACATCGGCCCCGCGCATGTAGGGACGGACATCGTCCACGAAGCCGGTGAACGTAATGTCGTGCCCCCCCGCCCGCGCCCGCAGAACCAGCATCTCCGGTGGATTCTTCCCGACAATGACGCAGCGCGCGCCAGGATGTGCCTTGGCGACCCGCGGCCAGATTGCATCGATGAACCATTCGACACCGTTTACATTGGCGCGCGAATCCATCGAACCTGTGAATACGACCAGCGGTCGATCCGCGACGGTTCCAGAAGGCTCGGCGTAGCCGAAATAGTCCAAATCTACCCCAGTCGGGATCGAGGCAACGTTCGAGAGCCCGTACTCATCGCGGAACATCCGCGCGTCCCGCTCGGAAACTGCGACCACCACGTCGAAGCCGGCCAACGCCTTGCGCTCGAAACGCTGCATCTTTGCGTGCTGACTTCGCCAGAGAAGTCGCATGGCGGCGCGGCGCTCCACGTTGGCATGCCGCAGGAGTATCTCGGCCTCCACGTTGTGCGTCAGGCACACCGAAGGCGTCGGGCACCGCGCCGGCTTGAATATCGCGGAATGGACGTAGTCGAAGACGACCACGTCGAACCGGTCCGCAAGTGCGCGCCCGACCAATGCGCAGCCTGCGCGCGACACGTCGACGGCGACGGTTACCGGCAATCGGTGCAGCACACTCAAGATGCGCCGCAGTTTGCCACTCAACCCCTTCGTCGGGTCCGGCCATGTGGCGTAGTGGTCGGCGACCTTGGCGATTTCGTTCCGCCAGGCCTCGGCTGCGCCAGCGACAGCGGGCGAAACGAGGGTGATGTCGAATTCCCGGCCCTTCATTCCCCGCAGGATGTTCGCGGTGCGGATCTTGCCGCCGGCATCCGTCGGGAACAGGAACTGGGGCGAGACGAACAGAAGCCGGCGGCGGCTCACCAGCAGATGCCCTCGTAGCGCATGCCCTCCGCTGTCTGCAGCGCGCGCAACCCCTGCAGGTCGATCACCGGCCTGCCGCCATGGCCCGATGCGATCACCGCCTGTGCTGCCCGATCGGCATGACCGACCACGATCGTCTCGGATCGCGCTATCGCTTCTTCCGCACTCGCGGCAAGAAGCCGCTCGAAATGCGGAATTTCGCGATCGATGAACTCACGGTTCTTCCCCAGCAGGCGGCTTGCATCCACGTAGCGGTCGTAGATCGCGAGTTCGTACCCCTTGCCGATCAACCGTTCTGCCAGTGTCACGAGCGGGCTTTCCCGCAAGTCGTCCGTCCCGGGCTTGAACGCCAGGCCGAACAGGGCCACCTTGCGCCTGCCGAGCCGCGCTATCATGTCGAACGCGCGGTCGATATGCGCCTGATTGCTTTCCAGCAAATGTCCCAGAAATGGCAGGCGAACATTGTGCTGCTGGGCAGCGTAAAGAAATCCCTTCAGGTCTTTCGGTAGACAGGAACCGCCGAACGCGAAGCCGGGGCGAAGATAGGCGGGCGAAATGTTCAGCACGGTGTCGTTGCATAGCGCCGACAGCGCGTCTCGGGCATCGACGCCCATCGCTTTCAGGACAGCGCCGGCTTCGTTGGCAAAGCCGATCTTCACCGCGTGAAACGCGTTGCAAAGATACTTGACTGACTCTGCGAGCGTGCAGTTGGTGCGGACGACGGGCGCCTCGATCCCGGCATAGAGCCGCTCGACGGCCTCGTGTCCCTCGGCCGTGAACGAGCCGATGATCGTCTGCGGCGGATGATGAAAATCGTGAACGGACGAGCCCTCGCGCAGGAATTCCGGATTGAAGCAAAGGTCGAGGCCGTTGCCGATCGTGCGCCCGCTGGCTTTCTCGAGTATCGGCCGCAAGCGCTTCTCCGTTGTCCCCGGCGGAATTGTCGATCGGACAATGACCGTGTGGTTGTTCGGATTGCCGCTGCGAATGGCCCGCCCGATCGCTTCGACGCAGGCGTCGACGGCGTCGAGCATCGGAGCGCCGGTGGGGCCCGAGGGAGTCCCCGCGGAGATCAGCGAAATGTCGGAGCCGGCGACCGCCTCTTCGGCGCTGCCCGTGGCGCGCAACTTCCCGGCGGCGACCGCCGCCTTCACAAGGTCCTCGATGCGATCTTCGAGGATTGGTGACGTTCCGTCCAAGACCATCTTGACCTTGACGGGGTTGACGTCGACCCCGATGACGTCATGCCCTCCTTCGGCCAAGCAAGCAGCCGAAACGACACCTACATAACCCAAACCAAACACGGCAACGCGCATAATCGCTCCTGGCGCATTGGACCACGCGCCCCTCTTTATCTGTCACGTCTTCAGGAGTAGCCAGATTGCGCCAAAGCAGTCTTCGGACTGGTTGTCCTAGCCCCTACTCCGGTTTCGCCCTTCGCCGTCATGGACGCTCAGCGACGGCCCTATATATCTATCGCGATGCCGACTGTCACGCTTGGCCCGCACGGCTCGCGCCGCGCTGGCTGCGCCATGCGGGCAACCGGGTGCACCGGGCCTCCGGTCGCGTGGCGAAGGGGCCTACTCGCGCGAACAGAAACCCGCTACTCTGCGGCCCTTCGCCCCTCCGCAAGTTCGATCGCTCGGATGAAGCAGCACCTGAAACGGCTTGTCTCCGCGGCCCGCCATCGGTTTGGGCTGTTGGGGCGCCTGCAAGCGACCTACCTGGCCCGGCGCGGTCGTTTCCACGACGCACAGTGGGCCTATGCGCGTGCCGTGCGCCTCGTGCCGGACTCGGATGAATCCTGGGCCGCCCTCGGCAGGTTCCTGGAAGTGCACGGCGGACTGCCGCTCAAAATCGCTGCCTTGCAGGATGGGCTTGGCCGCGGCGCGGGCCGGCTCGCGCAGACGGAACTGCTTGGATCGCTGGTAAGGGCGGGGCGCGCGGCGGAACTCTCGGCGTTGATCGAGCGCGTCTCCGATCCGGACGCGGCTCTCGGGGCGGCCGTCGCTGCCGTCGATGCCGGCCATCCCGCCGAGGCCGAGCGCCTTGCCCGGGTGGCAAGCGCGCTCGCGCCGCGCCGCGCCGATACCTGGTTTCAGCTCGGCAGCATCCATGCCCGGCTTGGGCGCTACGACGACGCGCTTGCCGCCTTCGAGGAAGCGATCGCGCTCGATCCCGCCAACCTCACGGCGCGCGCCACGCTGGGCCAGGTGCTTGCCCATTTGGGCCGCTTCGCCGACTCCGCGCGGGTCTTCCAGGGCCTCTTGCGCCGCGATCCCTCCAACGAGGGCGGATGGGCAGCCGTGGTCCACCTGGCGCGCCAGCAGACGGGCAGCCGCAACATCGGCGAGATCGCGCGGCAAGTGGCGAGCTATCTGGACGGAGCTGGAGAGGCCGACGGCGCCGGGACGGCTAACCCTGCCGCGCCAACGCGCCAGCCGGAGCCGCGGCTGCGCCTTGCGCCGGGACTCCTGGCAATGCTGCCGCGCGGCGAACGGATTGTCGTGCTCGATGGAGGCGCGCGCGACGCCCATGCCGATCCGCGCTGGCGCGAGCTGCCGGCGGACCGCCTTTCCTTCCACGGCTTCGAGCCGGACCCGCCGGAATGCGAGCGCCTCAACCGCACCCTGCGCGACCTCGGCTATCAGGGCGCCTACTATCCGGTCGGCCTTTGGAAGGACGACGGCAGGCTGCCCTTTCACGTCAACAAGGCAAGCGGCGGCAGTTCGTTTCTCGATCAGAACACAAAGGTCACGGACCGGTGGCGGTTCGAGAACCCGCACCAAACGTCGCTTGCGCGCGAGATTTTCCGGCCCGAGCGCACCGTGGACATGCCGGTCACCTCGATCGCGCGATGGGCCGCATCCGCCGGCGTCCCCGCGATCGATTTCTGCAAGCTCAACGTGCAAGGTGCCGAGCTGGACATTCTGGCAGCCGCCGGCCCATGCCTCGACGGGATGCTGGGCGTGCTGGCCGAGACCGCCTTCGTCGAATCCTATCTCGCGCGGCCGTTCTTCTCCGACATCGACGCCTTCCTGCGTCGCGCCGGATTCACCTTCTTCGACCTGGTCGCCCATCACTATGTCGGGCGTGCCGCGGCGCCGGTCGTCGTCCAGCATTTGCCGGGCTTCGTGGGCCGCCTGGGCCAACTCGTGTCGAGCTGGGGCCAACTGATCGAGGGGCATTCGCTGTATTTGCGTGATCCCGTCGACGCGGACGGCAGCAGCGGGCTCACGGCCCTTGACACGAACCAAACCATCAAGCTTGCAGTGATCGCCGAAGTCTTCGGGCAGGTGGAATTCGCGTTCGAAGTCAGCCAATGGCTTGCCGCCCGCCTCCGCGCCGCCGGCGATCAGGCGCAAGCCGCCGCGTTGACGGCTGCCGTCGATACGGCCGCGGCTCTTTACCGCGGCGATGCGGCGCCGGTGCGCGGCAGCTCGACCTTCTGAACCTGCGCGGACATCCCGCCACCGACCTGCCGTTGACCGCTGCTGGACCGCCTTGTATGCAAGGCCGGTCAATCGGCGCCAACCAGCCGGAACCGGCGTTCATGGCCATAGGATGCGTGCATACCGAGTGGATGTTCCGCCTGCATGGGCGGAGTTTCCTGCCGGCCGGCGCCAGCCTGATCGACCTTGGGCCGCAGGACATCCAAGTGCCGCGCGCCTATCTCGAGGCGCGTGCGCAGCAGGCGCTGGGCGGCGCGGCCGCCGTAGGTGCCGCCGCGGTGTACGACGGGCAAACGCCGCGACGCGACGGGCAGGCCGCCTACTATGCGCTGTTCGGTGTCGAGAAGTACTGCTCCGCCGATCTGGACGACGATCGCGCCACCTACAAGCTCGACCTCAACCGCGCGGCCGAGGGCTTGCCCCAGTTCGACATCGTTACCGACTTCGGCACCGCAGAACATGTCTACGACATCGCGCGGGTCTTCGAGACCATGCATGCGCTGCTGAAGCCGGGCGGCGTCGCGCTCCATGTGGTGCCGGCCTTTGCTTTTTCCAATCACGGTTTCTATACGCCGAATCCCAACCTGTTCGTCGAGTTCGCCCGCGCCAACGGCTATCGCCTGCTCGACTTCTCCTATGTCGACAACATGTTCGTGCGCGAGAAGCTGCAAGCCGAGCGACCGCCGTGCCGGTTCGAATTCGACGGGCTGCCGATTCAGCTTCACGACATGGAAGACACGCAGACGTTCATGACGAAGGTCGTCCGCCGGTTTCACGCCAACATCTTATCGGGCGAGACACGGGCGGTCCTCGAATCCCTATCGCCCGGGGACGCCGGCGACGCCACCTATCCGGCCGAGCGGCATCATCTTTGCTTCGTGTTCGATCTTATGTTTGTCGCCCTGGCCAAGCCGATGCGCGAGCAAAAGCTGCGCGCCCCGATCCAGCGGATGGAAGGCGTTGCGCCGCTCGATGGCGCGGCACGGCGTCCGCCGCCTCCCACCCCCATGCCGACGCCCGTTGCGCGTCGCCGTCCCCTGTGGCGGCGCGTGCTCGGCCGCGCGGCCAGAACCGTCGGCATGCGATGACACCGGACCCTTTCGCAACGCTTGCGCCGCCCAGCGATGCCGCGCTGCCCGTCCTGTCGATCGAGGAGTACGACCGCCGCCAGGCGGCCGCCCGTGCACGCGCGACCTATCCCGCAATCCGGTCGTTCGCGCCCGTTGCGTTCGCGCAAGTGGGTTTCCCAACGCAGGTGTCACAGGAATCGGAGCTACGCCGCTACGCGGACATCATGTACGAGCTCCTCGACCGCGACCACTGGCTGAATCGCCTGGAATGGTCGCGGGCCGAACAGGACGCCATCCTGACTCTGCGGGGCGAGGTCGAGACGCTCACGGCAAGACTCTTCCGGCGGCCGGTCCAGCCGCTGATGTGCCTGTTCCCGCCCCTGCCGATCCTCCGGCTGATCGAGGCCGCGGCCGCGCATCGCGGGCGCCGGCTGCGCGTCCTCGAGGTCGGACCCGGCTCGGGGTTCCTCGGCGCCTATTGTCTCCTGCGCGGCCATCGCTATGTCGGGATCGACAATACCCAGGCGTTGTATCTTTGGCAGCACCGCCTGTTTCGCTGGATCGCGCGCGGCGATCTGACGGACTATGCCGTCTCCGACACGCCGCCGGCCGCATTCCCTCCCGGACGCGCCGCACTGATCCCGTGGTGGCATTTCGCCGAGCTGTTTCGATCGACGCCCATCAAGGCGGACGTCGTGGTTTGCGATGCGGCGATGGGCGAGATGGACCCGTTCGCCGCGCGCTACCTGATTCATCTCGCCAAGCTGGTCCTCGAGGACTCGGATGTAGGCCTGTTCCTGTATCAGAACCTGGGCGAGGAACGTCTCAACAGCCGTGACTGGATCCGGCATCGGTTCCAGGCGCATGGTTACGCGCCCTTTGCTTGCGGGCCAGTGCATGTCCAAGCCGCCTCGCAGAGCAGCCCCCATGATCTGCTGGGCGGACTCGCCAAAGGCCCGCCGCCGATCAAAGCGCAGGGGGACACCTCTTCCCCGCTGCCGGCCGCAAGTTTCCTCAAGATCGATCCCGACCGTCTGATGGAGAGCTACGCCTTCTTCGATTTCCTGCGTCTCGATCTCGGCTAGAGCCGCCTCAATCGCCTTGCGACGCGGTCGAGAAACGCCGCGCGGCTTTCCGGGGTCGAATGGTCGATGCGGTAATGCGCCAGCCATATGCGCCGGCAGCGGCGATGGCACAAAGCACGCACCCCGCGCATGATCGTATGCCGTCCGGGATTGCCCATCAACGTTAACCACAGGCGGGGCGAACCCGCGGTCGTGATAACCACCAGCCGGACGATATTGCCCATCAGGCCGCGGATCGGTCCCTGCTTCGGCAGCGTGAAGGTGACGAAAGGCACCCACACACGGTCGAACCAGCCCTTGAGCATCGCCGGCAGCCCGTACCACCAGGTCGGATAGACGAAGATCAGGGCTTCGGCCCACTTGATGTGGTCGATGTGGTCGCGGACCGTCTGCTCGTTGTCCCCAGGCGTGTGATAGGTCAAGCGCTCGGCCCGCGACAGCGCAGGCGCGAAGCCTTCGGCATAGAGGTCGACCAGCCGCACCTCATGCCCTGCTTCCTTCAAAGCGCCAACGGCGCGGTCGCACAGCGCCGCGCAGTAGCTCTCCGCGACAGGGTGCGCATAGACGACGAGGCAGCGCATCGCGGGTCTATTGCGCCTCCGCGTTGGTCGCAGGGAAAAGATGCGTCCTCTGCGTCGTGTCGTCGTAGTCCGGCCGGTCCCACGCAATCATCTTGCCTGGATTCAACAGCCCGTCAGGGTCGGTTTCGCGCTTGAAGGCGAGTTGGACCGGGTCGACCTTCTTCATTCCCCCCTCCTCCAGCGTATAGGCGTGTGGGCTGAAGGTGGGACAGCCTTCGCCGGCATAGATCGCCTCGATTTCCGCCAGGCGCGCGGCGCCCGCGAAGCGGATCAGCGGCAGGCCGAAGCACCCGACTTGACCGTCGTAGCGAACGAATTCCAAGTGATCCAGCACGTCGTCGCCCAGTCGGCCACGCAGACGCGCGACACGGCTGAGATGGTCGGGCGGCGGATAGAGCACCTGATGATAGGTGACCGTGCGATCGACTTTCAGCGCCTGCAGCGTCGTATGGTTCCACGAGAACTCGTAGATCGGCGGCAGCGAAGCGCGCCCGGTCGTGTCGGAGCGATAGACAAGCTGCGCCCGCCAGCCCGACAGGAGCGCCAGGAACGCTTCCATCGCCTGGGGTGCGATCATCGCCAGCACCAGGGCGGACTCGGGCGGCGCGATATCGCGCATCTGGCGGAAATACAGCCGCGGAATCGGCGCAGCGATCGGCGTGACAAGCTTCTTCAACAGCGCATCCTGGGCCGTCAGAACGTGGCCGAAACGCGCCGCCTCGGCGAAGTCGTCGAACGCCACCACCAGGTCGATCCAGGCATGGGCCGGCGCCAGGGGCATCTCGACCGCGGTCACGATCCCGGTCGTGCCATAGGCGTGGATCACCTTTTGCACGTCGTCGCCGCGGAGATCGAGAATGCGAGGTTTCGCTTCCATGGTGACGACACGCAGGCCGGTGACATTGCCGCGGTCGCGCAGGCCGCCCCAGGTGGCCGAGCCGACACCGCCGGATCCGCCGCACACGAAGCCCCCGATGGTCGCGGTGCGCCATGTGCTGGGGTGCATGCGCAGTTCCAACCCCGCGGCCGCCCGCGCCTGCTGGTCGATGTCGCACAGCTTGGCGCCGGCGGCGGCACGCAGCACGCCGTGATCGCGCAGCTCCACCTTGGTCAGCAGCGACAGGTCGAGCACCACGCCGCCCCGCACGGGCATGGCCTGTCCGTAGTTTCCCGTGCCGGCGCCGCGCGGCGTGACCGGGATGCGACGCGCATGGCACGCGCGCAGGGTTTGGATCAGCTCATCCTCACTCGCCGGCAGGACGACCAGATCGGCGGTCACGTCCTTCAGTTGCTTCTTCAGGATCGGGCTGTACCAGTAAAAGTCGCGGCTGCGCAGCTTGACCTGTGCGCGGTCGACGATGGTCCTGATCGCGCCCAGGTCGCCGAGCAGGGCATCGATGCCGCTCATGCGTACAGTGCGTCCAGTTCGCGGTAGCTGGGGAGCGTCGTGTCGATCGGCCTTCCCGCGCGCAGCACCACGCGGTCGGCCTGGGGCCGCGACAGCAATTCGCTGTAGCCGCGCGCGTCGAACAGGATCAGGTCCGCCGGTCCGCCCACGGCGATGCGCCCGGCGGCCCGCAGCCCCATGACAGCGGCCGGCGTGCGCGTGATAGCCGAAGGCCAGCCGCCCATCGGCCGGTCGAGATGCGCGATGCGCACGGCCTGGGCGAAGACCTCCAGCCCGTCGTGGTCGCCGTAACCGTAGAACGGATCGCGGCAATTGTCGCTCGCGACGGAAACGGCAATGCCGCGCGCGCGCATCTCGTGCAGCAGCGTCACGCCCCGCCAGCGTGGCGTCCGGCCCGAGGTACGGTCCTGCAGATAGAGATTGCACATCGGCAGGCTGACGACCGACAGGCCGGCTCGCGCCACGAGGTCGAGCGTCCGGTCGACCTCCGCCGGGGCCTGCAAAGCCAGCGTACAACAATGCCCGACATTGACTCGGCCGGTGAACCGATGGCGCAGCTTGGCCGCAGCGATCGCCCGCAAACTCGCCCCTTGAGGGTCATCGCTTTCGTCGGCATGGAAATCGAGATCGAGACCGCGTGCGCCCGCCAGCGCGAATACGCGATCCAGATGGGCATCTATATCCTGCGACCATGCGGCGACCCCGCCCAGCAGGCCGCCATGCCGCGCCACCAAGTCGGCCAGCTCTTCCCCATAGGGTCCCAGCAGGTTCTCCAGCAGGATGATCGTGGCGCCCTGCAGTTCGACCCTCCCCTTCCATTCCTCGCGCATCCGCGCAAAGACCCGCCAGGAAACAGCGGCTTGGGGCGGCTGCGAGTCGATATGCGTGCGGATCGCGGCGGTACCATGGGCGTAGGAGGCGCGCAGGCCCCAGTCCATCCGCGCCGCAACGTCCTCGGCCGACCAGTTCTGCTCGCGGTCACGCATGACGGTGTCGATCGCGCCGTCGAACGTGCCGTCCGGGTTTTCCGCGCGCGGCCAGATATGGCCCTTGTCGAGATGCGTGTGCATGTCGACGAAGCAGGGCCAGACCTGGGTCCCGGCAAGGTCGATGTCCTGCTGACCGGTCTGCGACGAAGCCGGGCGCACTGTCGCGATCCGACCATCGGCGACGGCGATGTCGAGCCTGGCCAGCCCCTCGCCGTCGGCGCGGGCGCCCGCGGGCAGCACGTCGACCAGGCAGGCCGGCACGCGCGCATCGCGCAGCACGAAGCGCCCGTCGGCGGGGAACACCGGCGGCCAGCGACGCATGGCTCAGTTCTCGCGCTTCATCGCACTCTCGTGCCAACGCCGCAGCGAGAAATGCGAGACCGCGCTGAAAAGCGCAAATATCAGGATGCCCGTCGCGGAGATCATCGCGAGGGCCGCGAACAGGCGCGGCACGTTGAGGCGATAGCCGGCCTCGAGAATGCGGTAGGCGAGCCCCGAGCCCTGCCCCGCCGTGCCGGCCACGAACTCGGCGACGACCGAGCCGATCAGCGACAGGCCGCCGGCGATGCGCAACCCGCCGAGGAAGTACGGCATGGCCGAGGGGATGCGCAGGTAGCGCAGCACCTGCCAGCGACTGGCGCCGTAGAGCTGGAACAGGTTAACCAGGTTATGGTCGGCGCTGTTGAGGCCTAGGGTGGTGTTGGAAAGGATCGGGAAGAAAGCGACGATCCAGGCGCAGATCAGCAGGGCTATATGCGTGCTCTCGACGTAGATGAGGATCAGCGGCGCGATCGCGATCAGGGGCGTGACCTGCAAGATCACGGCATAGGGAAAGAAGCTGAACTCGATCCACTTGGACTGCGCGAACAGCAACGCCAGCCCAACCCCGCCGACGACCGCCACCGCAAGCGCCATGAAGGTGAAGCGCAAGGTCACCAACCAGGCCGGCCACAGCGTGTGCCAGTCGTTGACGAAGGTCTTGGCCACCAGCAGCGGGCCGGGAAGGATGTAGTGCGGGATCTGGTTGATCCTGACCACCAAGTCCCAGGCGGTTATCGCCAGCACGGCGATCACCGCCGGCAGCACGATGCGCAACGCGCGCTCGATGCGCTCCGACCGGTCGCGCGGAGAGCGGGCTTCGTCGGTCATGCCGGCTGGCCCTGCATCGCCCGGGCGAGGCTGCGCGAGACGATGCGGCAGTGATCGTTGTAGACCGGCGAGGTGCGGAACTCGTCGCTGCGCGGATAGGGCGCGTCGATCCGGTGCTCGGCGACCACGCGCGCGGGGCGCGGCGCCATCACGACGATGCGGCTGGACAGGTAGACCGACTCGTAGACGCTATGGGTCACGAACACCACGGTCCAGCTCTGCTTGCGCCACAGCTCGATCAGGTCGTTGTTGAGCTTGAAGCGCGTGATCTCGTCCAGCGCGGCGAAGGGCTCGTCCATCAGCAGCAGCCGGGGCTTGGTTGCCAGCGCGCGGGCGATCGACACGCGCATTTTCATGCCGCCCGACAGCTCGCGCGGATAGGCCTTTTCGAACCCTTGAAGGCCGACCATCGCGATCGCCGCCCGGACGTCGCCCGTGGCGGAACCGCGCCCCAAGCCCTGCAGGCGCAGCGGCAGGTAGACATTGTCGAAGACCGTGGCCCAAGGCATCAAGGTCGGCTCCTGGAACACGAAGCCGATGTCGCCCTTGCCGTGCGCCGCGCCCCATCCGATCGCGCCGGCCGTGGCATCGCCCAGGCCGGCGATCAGGCGCAGCGCCGTGCTCTTGCCGCAGCCCGACGGGCCCAGAAGGCTCAGGAATTCATGCTCGGCGATGTCGAGGTCGAGGCCTTCGAGCGCCAGAACGCCGTTGCCGAAGCGCTTGCCGACCCCGCGCAGACGCACCAGCGGGCGTGCCGGTGCATTCACCCCGGCGCCACGGCGCCCGGCGGCACTGTCATTCACCGTTTGCGCCACCCATTAGGGTTTGCGCAGGTTCAGCCCCACGCCCTTGTTCACGAACTGCAGCGTGTAGGCCTTTTTGTAGTCCAGGCTGGCGTCGATCACCTTCGACTTGACCATCTTGTCGAAGAAACTCTTGTGCCGCGCCTCGGTCATCGCATTGATGCCGAGCTTCAGCGTATCGCCCGAGTCGACGATGCCGTACTCCTTCATCTTGGCGATGGTGAAGGCGATCTGGGCGTCGTCCATCTCGGGATTGTCTTTCTTGATCAATTCGTTGGCCGCCTTGTTGTCGCCGTAAAGGTAGTTGTACCAGCCGATCGCCGTGGCATCGACGAAGCGCTGTACCAGGTCGGGGTTCTTTTCGATCAGGTCCACGCGGGTCTCGACCGTCGTGGCGTAGGTGTCGAAGCCATAGTCCGCCAGCAGGAAGATATTGGGCTTGAACTTGCCCTGGCGCTCGATCTCGAACGGCTCCGCCGTCACGTAGCCCTGCTGCGCAAGCCTCTTGTCCGCCAGGAACGGTGCGGGATTGAAGGTGTACGGTTTCACCTGCCCCTCGGTGAAGCCGTATTCGGCGATCATCCACTGGTAAAAGCTGGCGAACCCGCCCTTGCCCACCAGCAAGGTCGTCTTTTTCAACGACTCGAACGTGTCGAGCCCCTGCCCGGGATGGGTCATGAAGCATTGCGGGTCCTTCTGCATGGCCGCCGCCACGACCCTGGTGGGGATGCCCTCCCTCACCGCGCTGAAGGCCTGGATCATGTTCCCGCCCATCAGGAACTCGATGCGGCCCGCCGGCAACAGCGCGCGCTCGTTGCTCTGCGGTCCGCCCGGGCGGATGGTGACGTCGAGGTTGTACCTTCTGAACGTGCCGTCGGCGATCGCCTGGTAGTAGCCGCCATGTTCGGCTTCGGCCTTCCAATTCGTGGCGAAGGTCACCTTGTCCTGCGCCGCTGCCGGCACGGCCAGCACGGCCAGCACGCCGGCCAGGGCCGAAATTCCATGTCGATCCATCGTCAATTCCCCCTGCAACCGCGATCGCCAACCCGCCGGGATCGCCCCGTGTCCTGCGAAGCAAACCATATGCCGTACCGGGAAGGCTTGGCAACTTGAGGCGCGACATTAGCTGCCGGCCGTTACCGCCATGTTTCACCGTCTATTTGTCGTTGCGGATGGTCGACAACGGCAGGCGGGATACTTCTTGCAGCAACACGACGAGCTGCCGCGCCGCATGGTCGACCACCTTGGCCCCGCGTTCGGCGTCCGCGTCGCGCGCATTGCCGCAAGCGCCGGCCGGATTGAGGTCCTGGGTCTGCCAGGCGAGTTTGGCCGTGCCCGTCGGCCCCAGCAGCCGGTATTCCCCCGCCATGCGCTGGCCGAGCGATTGGAAATTGCGCAGCTGGTCGCGCCGGACGAGGTCGGGCCGCAGGTGCATCATCATCGAGGTTTCCACGGAGCCGCCATGGATGCCGTGGCGCAACTCCCCGGCCGGAAACAGCCCGTCCGGGACGCCGAACGAATACCAATTCGCCGCCACGGCGATCATTCCCAGCCGCACGCGCAGCTCGCGCGCCACGATCTCCACCACCTGCGGCTGGCCGCCATGGGAATTGAAAAACACCAGCTTGCGGATGCCGGCCCGATGGACGGATTCGCCGATCTCCGTCCACACCCGCGCCAGGGTTTCGGCCGACAGCGTCAGCGTGCCCGGAAAAGCCAGGTGTTCGTTGCTCTTGCCGATCGCCTGGGTCGGTAACACCGTCACCGGCAGATCCGTCGGCATCAGCTCCAGCGTCCTGGCGACGATGCCGTCGACGATGCAGGCATCCACCACGACCGGCAAATGCGGCCCGTGCTGCTCGATGGCGGCCACCGGCAGAACGGCAACGACCTGGTCGGCCGACAGGGAGGCGAAGTCCTCGGTCGTCATGTCCTGCCAATAGCGACGCAGCGCCTTCATCGGTTCATGTCCGCGCGGCATAGGCCTCGACCTCGACCAGCCACGACGGCTGCCCCAGCCCGGCGACGACCAACAGCGTGGACGCCGGCTGATGCCCCGCCAGCACGCGCTCACGCACCGCCCGCAGGGCCGGCAAGTGTTCGCGGCCCACCGCATAGGTCGTGAGCTTCACGATGTCCCGGAGCCGCATATCGGCGCTTTGCAGGATGCTCCGGATATTCGCCCAGACGATCTCCGCCTGCTCTTGCGCATCGCGGCCGACCGTGCCGTCCGGATGCACCCCCACCTGGCCCGAGATGAACAGCCAGCGCGCGTTGGACGGCACTTCCATCCCGTGGACGTAAAGCGCGGCCGGCGGAGCGATGGTAGGCGGCGTATGCGGTCTCAGCATGCTGGAATGTCCTATCGGCTACCGATTTCGCAGCTTGAAACAGGTTGGCCGTCGGAACAAGAGAGCCCGCTTGACTCGGAGAGCCTGCCCTTCCTAGGCTGTTTAAGGGAAAGAACGGCGTTCATATCCATGAACAGCGAAGTCAAGTCGGCCGCGCGCGTGCTGGAGCTGCTGGAGCTTCTGGGCCGCTGTACGGCGCCGATCGCGCTGAAGGATGTCGTCGCCACCCTCGGCATCCCCAAGAGCAGCGCCCACGGCCTGCTGCAGACGCTGGTCGCGCGCGGCTATGCCGAACGGGACTCCACCGAGCGCTATGCGCTGCACGAGTCGTTCCGGCAGGGGCCGGGCCGTTTCGGCGGCGCCGAGGCCCAGCTTCTGGCGATCGCCCAGCCGATCATGGACCAGTTGCGCGACGAGCTCGGCGAAACGGTGTTCCTCGGCGTGCGCGGCGCGCGCGGCGACGTCAAGGCGCTGGGCAAGGCCGCCAGCCGCGCGCCGATCCGCTATGACGCAGATCTCGTCGGCCTGCGCCCCGCCTATTGCACCGGGATGGGCCGGGTCCTGCTTGCGTATTGGGATCCGGTCTCGACCGAGTCCTACCTGACGCGCACCAGGCTCAAGGCTTACACGCCACATACCGTGACCGATCCGCAGAAGCTCAGGGCGATCCTGGCGCGGGTTCGCCACGACGGCCATGCCGTGCTCGACCAGGAATACGTGCTGGGCGGTTCCGCCACGGCCGCGCCGGTCTTTCATCGCGACGGGACGGTGATCGCCGCCCTTAACGTCGGCACCGTCTCCTCGCGCTACCCGCAGGCAAAGCGCCGGATCATTGCGGCGGTCGTGCGCGCGGCCGCCACGCTCAGCCAGCGGCTGGGATACCGGCGGGCGGCCTGAACAACGGAGAGATCATGGGTTATCGCATCGGCGTCGATATCGGTGGAACGTTCGCGGATTTCTGCGCGCTGGACGAAAGCACTGGGCAACTGTCGACCCTCAAGGTCCTCTCGACCCCGGCCGAGCCCGGGCGCGAGGTGATCACGGGCCTGAGCGAACTGGAGCGGCGGTTCGCGATCCAGCCGGGCAATGTGTCCTATTTCACGCACGGCACGACGGTCGGCATCAACTCGGTGATCCAGCGCAAGGGCATCAGGCTCTGCCTGTTCACCACCGAGAACTTCGTCGATGTGCTGGAACTGGCGCGCCTGAAGATGCCCGACCCCTATCACCTGATGTCGTCGCGCCCGCAGCCGCTGGTGACTCGCGACCGCGTGATCCCCGTGCGCGAGCGCATGCTGGCGGACGGCACAGTCAAGGATCCGCTGGACAAAGACAGCGTCCGTAAGGCGCTCGACCGCGCCCGCGCGCTTGGTGCCGAGGGCATCGTCGTGGCCCTGCTGCATTCCTACCGCAATCCCGCGCACGAGCGCGAGGTGAAGCGGCTGATCGGCGAATGGGCGCCGGAGCTGCCGGTTTACTGCTCCAGCGACGTGTGGCCGATCATCCGCGAATACGAGCGCACGACCACCGCGGTGATCCACGGATACGTCCAGCCGCGCATCACGCAATACCTGACCTCGCTCCAGGCGGCCCTGCGACACGCCGGCGTCAAGGCCGAGGCGATGGTGACGAAATCCAACGGCGGCGTGATGACCGCCGAGCTTGGCAAGCAATCCTGCCTGCAGATGTTGCTGTCGGGCACCGCGGCCGGCGTGATCGGCGCCGGCTTCGCCGCGCGCCAGGCGGGGCTCGACCGGGTGATGAGCCTGGATATCGGCGGCACGTCGGCCGATGTGGCGGTCATTGTCGACGGCACGCCCAGCTATGGCACGGGCGAAACCGTCGGCGAGTTTCCGGTCTACATTCCCACCGTGTCCGTCACCTCGATCGGTGATGGCGGCGGCTCGATCGCCAAGGTCGACGCCTTCGGCGCGTTGACCGTCGGGCCGGAAAGCGCGGGCTCGACCCCGGGACCCGCCTGCTACGGCCGCGGCGGCACGCGGCCGACCATGACCGACGCCTTCGCGGTGTGCGGCTTCATCGGCCACGGCAACCTGGGCTACGACGCCGTCACGGTCGACCTCGCCAAGGCGCGCGAGGCGATCGGCACGATCGCCGGCAAGCTGGGGCGCAACGTCGAGCAGGCCGCCGAGGCGGTCATCCAGATGGCGGTGGCCGGCATGTACCGCGAGGTCAGCAAACTGGCATCGCGCCAGGGCATCGACCCGCGCGACTTCGCGTTGCTTGCCTTCGGCGGCGCCGGGCCAATGCTCGGCTGCTTCCTCGCGCGCGAGCTTGGGATGCGCAAGGTGATGATCCCGACCGCTCCCGGCGTTCTGTCGGCGCTCGGCGGGTTGATCGCGGACATCAAGAACGACTTCATCTCGACTGCCTACTACATGCTGGAGCCGTCGGAGACCGGGCGCCTGAAACGCGAGTTCGACGCGCTGGCGCGCCGCGCCAAGGCCTGGATCGCCGAGGAGCAGAAGTTCGCCGGACCGCACGCCCTGCTGCCGTCGGCCGACATGCGCTATCGCGGCCAGTCCTTCGAGATCGAGGTCCCTCTGAAGATGGAATGGATCGTGTCGGGCGACGTGGAGCGCATCGCCCAGGCCTTCCACGAGGAGCACGACCGCATCTACGGCCACAGCGACTCGGCGGATGCGATCCAGATCATCAGCCTGCGCATGGTGGTGGTGGGCGCCTCGCCCCAACCGAAGCTGCCGCTGCAGGACAAACGCACCGACGCACCGAAACCTGCCAAGCAGATCGAGGTCTGGATGGACGGCAAGCGCCAGAGCGTGCCGCTCTACCGCCGCGCCGATCTCGGCCACGGCAACCGTTTCGCCAGCCCCTGCGTGATCGTGCAGGAGGACAGCACCATCTGCGTCCCGGCCGGCTTCGACGGCGCGGTCGACGCGCACGGTAACATCCTGTTGAGCCTGACGGCCTAGGGGGCGAGCATGTCGATCGACAAGGTAACGCTGCAGATCTTCGCCAACCATGCCCAGGCCGCGGCCGACAGCATGGCCTTCACGCTGTTCCGCACGGCGCACTCGACCTTCGTCAAGGAAACCGAGGATTTCACGACCGGGCTGACCACGCCGGGCGGCATGACCTTCGCCAGTCCGCGCGATCTGGGCGCCACATGGTTCATCGGACTGGACTATGCCAACGCCATCAAACTGATCAAGGACTACAAGCCGGGCGATATCTGCGTCACCAACGACCCCTATAGCGGCTTCGTGTGCACCCATACGCCCGACCTGCACATGTGGAAGCCGATCTTCTGGCAGGACAAGCTGGTCGCGTTCGCCGTCAGCCATATCCACAACACCGACGTGGGCGGCGCGGTGCCGGCCTCGCTGTCGCGCCAGTTGACCGAAATCCACCAGGAAGGCATCCGCATCCCGCCGGCCAAGCTCTACGAGGCGGGCAAGCTCAACCAGGCCCTGCTCGACATCATGCTGACCAACGTGCGCATGCCCGAGCAGAACCACGGCGACCTGAAGGCCCAGATCGCCGCCATGAACACCGGCGAGCGCAAGGTCCACGACATGTGCCGCAAATTCGGCGGCGACATCTTCCAGCAGGGAGTGAAGGATCTGCTCGACCTCGGGGAGAAGCAGGCGCGCAACCTGATTTCGCGTATCCCCGACGGCGACTATTTCTTCGCCGACTACCTGGACGAGGATGCGCCGGGCGGCCTGCCGGTCCGGCTGGCGCTCAACCTGAAGATCCGCGGCGACGAGGCGGTGTTGGACTTTACCGGCTCCGACCCGCAGCTCCTGTCCTCGATGAACGTGCCGACCGGCGGCGCCGAGCGCCACATCCTGCTGATGGTCGGCTACAACTACTGCCTCTACTCGATCGATCCTTCGATCCTGCTCAATGGCGGGATCACGCGGCCGGCACGCTGCATCATTCCCGAGGGCACGATCCTCAACCCGAAATTCCCCGCCGCCGTGGGCATGCGCAGCCTGACCTGCGGCCGGCTGCAGGGGGTGACCATCGGCGCGTTCCAGGCGGCCGTGCCTGACCTGCTGCCCGCCGGCCCGGCCGGCAGCAGCGCGATCATGAACGTCAAGACCATCGACAACCGCACAGGGCGCCTGCTGATGGCCTCGATCGACCCGATCACCGGCGGCGCCGGCGGGTGGTGCGGCGGCGACGGCGCCGACGGTTCGGGCGCCAATTCCAGCTTCCTGAAGAACACGCCGGTGGAGATCAACGAGGTCGAGGTGCCGATCCATGTCCGCGGCTACGGGCTGATCCCCGATTCCGGCGGCGCCGGGAAGCACCGGGGCGGCCTGGGCACCTACCTGGAGTTCCAGGTCTTTGCGCCGAACACCGTGGTGACCGCGCGCAACCGCGACCGCACGCGCTTCGCCGCCTGGGGCGCCAATGGCGGAGAGCCGGGCGCGACCTCCGCCTTCTGGCGCAACAAGGGCAGCGCCAAGGCGGCCGATCTCGGCAATACCGACGTCGTGGCGCTGGACCCCGGCGACGTGATCCTGGTCGCGGGCTGCGGCGGCGGCGGCTGGGGCAATCCCTGGGAGCGTGACGCAGCCGAGGTTCTGTTCGACGTCCAACAAGGCAAGGTTTCCATCGCCGCGGCGGAGCGTTTTTACGGCGTGGTGATCCGCGACGGTGCGGTCGATGCGGCCGCCACCGCGGTAGCCCGCGCGCGCCTTGCCGCCGCCGAGCGCAAGCCGGCGCACTTCAACTACAACGAGACCCGTGTCGAATTTGAGCGGATCTGGACCGACGCCAATTACGCGGCGCTGGCCGGCCTGCTGCAGACCCTGCCCGTGCATTGGCGGCACTTCCTCAAGAAGCGCGTGTTCGAGGAGATCGAAGCGATGCCCGCCGGCGAGCGGCGCGGCGACGGCAGCGAGGTGCGTCGCGCATTCGCGGCCGCCGTCCAGGAGTTTCCCCAGCTCAGGCCGCATCGCGCGGCGGAATAGCGACGGACGTGGAGATCGGGTTCGAGGGCAAGACGGTCGCGGTGACGGGCGCCGCGCGGGGCATCGGCGGCGGTATCGTCGAAGCCTTCGCCGAACGCGGCGCACGGGTGTGGGCCTGCGACCTGCTGGCGGACGAACTGGAAAAGCTGAAAGCGCGCACGAGGCCGGGCCGCGGCGGTGGCGTCGAGACGCGGGTCGTCGACCTTGCCCAGTCGGACGATGTCAACGTCTTTGCGCGCGAGGCGGAGCGGGCCACGGGGGCGATCGACGTGCTGGTCCATGTCGCGGGGGGAGTGCGCGGACAGACCAGGCAGCCGGTCGAGACGGTCAGCGACGAGGCCTGGGAAGCGATTCAGGACGCCAATCTGACCAGCGCTTTCTACGCCGTGCGCGCCGTGGTGCCGGGCATGAAGCGCGCCGCCGCCGGGCGGATCGTCGTCATCTCCAGCCGGGCCGGCTTGACGGTCAGCCTGACCGGCATCCAGTCCTACGCCACCGCCAAGGCCGGCCAGATCGGCCTGGTGCGCCAGCTTGCCCACGAGCTCGGACCGTTCGGCATCACGGTCAACGCCGTGGCGCCGGGCTTCTTGCGCACGAGCCCGGACTACGAGCGCCAGTGGCAGTCCTACGGCGAAGCAGGCCAGAAGGCGATGGTCGAGCGTGTCGCCATGCGTAGGCTGGGCGAGCCCCGGGACATCGCGTACGCCGTGATGTTCCTGGCCTCGCCCTACGCGTCGTGGATTACCGGCCAGGTCCTGCCCGTCACCGGCGGGCCTGTCGCCTAGCACAAGGGAAGCGAAAAGGAGGGAGACATGAAGCGAACACTGATCGGTCTGATCGCCGTCCTGGCCGCGTCGGCGCCGGCGCTCGCGCTCGCACAGGGCAAATACGTCCACGCCAACAACAGCGGCTACGACAACCTCGATCCCCATGCGATCTTCGACGTGGGCCGCGCCGCCTCGCGCATCAATTTTTATGACGGGCTTTACCGATGGGTCGACAACCCGCCCAAGCTGATTCCGTGGTTGGCCGAAAGCCACAGCGCCTCGGCTGACGGCAAGACCTGGACCTTCAAGCTGAAGAAGGGCGTCAAGTTCCACGACGGCAGCGAGATGACCGCCGACGACGTGGTCTACAGCATCGAGCGCATGCTGGCGATGAAAAAGGGCGCGGCCTCGCTGTTCATCCCGATCATCGACCCAGGCTCCACCAAGGCGCCGGACAAGCACACGGTCGTCTTCAACCTGAAAGAGGCCTCGGCCATCTTCATTTCGACCATTCCGGAAATATTGATCGTCAACTCCAAGCTGGTGAAGGCGAACGAGAAGGACGGCGACTGGGGCCAGGCCTGGCTCGCGAAGAACGTGGCCAGCACCGGTTCTTTCAAGCTGAAGCGCTACGATCCGGCCGTGGGCTTCATCGGCGAGCGCTTCAAGGAGCATTTCGCGGGCTGGGGGCCGAAAGCCTTCGACGAGATCGAGTTCCGCACCGTGCTGGAGACCAACACGCGGGTCCAGGGCCTGATCAAGGGCGACTACCATGGGACCGACGGCTATCTGCCCTACGACCAGATCCTGCGGCTGAAGCAGGAGAAGAGCGTGCAGATTCTCGAGCAGGAATCGATGCGCGTTTTCTACTTCTCGATCCACAACGGCCGCTCGCCGCTGAACGACGTGCATTTCCGCAAGGCGCTTGCCTATGCCTTCGACTACGACGGGTTCATCAAGGACATCCTGAAAGGCGCCGTCGCGCGTAATCCGGGGCCGAACCCGAACAACCTTTGGGGCGCGCCCAAGGATCTCAAGGGCTTCACCTACGACCTGGAGAAGGCCAAGGCGGAGCTCGCGCTGGTCAAGGAGCCGATCCGCCCGATCACCATCGGCACGCTCGCCGGCTTCAGCGAGACGGAGCAGGCGGCGACACTGTTGCAGAACGCCGCCAAGAAGATCGGCATCGAGATCAAGATCGAATCGGCCCCCTGGCAGGTCGTCCAGAGCCGCATGCAGGACCGCGAGAAGAACTACGACATGGTCCCGCTCTGGAAGAGCACCTACTACGTGGACCCCAACAACTGGGTGGGTGAGCTCTACGGGTCGCGCTACCTCGGGACGCGCAACTACTCCTACAACAAGGATGACGAGCTCGATAAGTGGATCAACGAGGCGCTCGCCATCACCGACCAGGAGAAGCGCCAGGAGCTCTACGAGAAGGCGGCGCGCAAGGTGACCGAAGAGGCCATGGGCATCTTCGTCTACAACACGAAGTGGTACGGCCCATACGCGGCGAACGTCCAGGGCATCCGCTTCTGCCCGATCGGCAGCGGCCAGGACGTGCGTTGGGCCTCGTTCAAGTAGCCGCTTCTGCCTTATAGTCGCACGGCGGCCCGGGGCAGCGGGCCGCCGTCGGCTTTCTAGCGGGGCCATCACATGCGCCGTCTGGAAATGGTGCTTTCGCGGCTCGCCTGGTTCTTCCCGACCATGGCGGGGCTGATCGTCATCGTCTTCCTGATTTCCAACGTCATCCCGACCGACCCGGTGCGCATCCTGGCGGGCGAGAACGCCACCGTGGAGCAGGTCGAGGCGCTGCGCGTCAAGCTGGGCTACGACAAGCCGATCCCAATTCAATTGCTGAACCATTTCCGCGACGTCCTGTCCGGCAATCTGGGCGTCAGCATCTACACCCAGCGGCCGATCTCCGAGGATCTGGCCAAGCGCCTGCCCGCCACGCTCGAACTGTCCTTGGCCGCGATTGCCCTGGCGATCGCCCTCGGCATCCCGCTGGGTGTGGTTTCGGCGCTCAAGCGCAATGCCTGGATCGACCACCTGCTGCGCGTGCTCAGCGTGTCCGGCCTCGCCATCGCCGCCTTCTGGCTGGCGATGGAGCTGCAGTTCCTGTTCTCGATGAAGCTGCGCCTCGCGCCGCTCAACGGCCGCATCGACGGCTTCGGGCCCGATCCCATAACCGGCTTCATGGTGCTCGATTCCCTGATCAGCCGCGACTGGGAATCGCTGCGCAGCGCCCTTGCGCATCTCGCCCTGCCCGCCGTCACCCTGGCGCTGCCTGCCGCGGCGACGATCGTGCGCTTCGCGCGCGCCGGCGTGCTGGAGGTCATCAACAGCAACCACGTGCTTTACCAGCGCGCCATGGGCATACCGCCCCGGCTGATCGTCTGGAAATATGTGCTGCGCAACGCGCTGATCTCGACGGTCACACAGATCGGCCTGATCTTCGGCGTGCTGCTGACCAATGCCGTGGTGATCGAAACCGTGTTCGACTGGCCCGGCCTCGGCAGCTTCGCGGTGCAGTCGATCCTGCAGTCCGACCACAAGGCGATCATCGGCTTCACGATCTGGACCGGCGGATTGATCGTGGTGGTCAACCTGCTGGTGGACATCGTGCACTCGGTCATCGACCCGCGGGGGGCGCGATGACCGGGGCGTGGCGCCGAACGCTCGCGCGCTTCCTTGCCGACCGCGCGGCGATGCTCGGCGCCAGCCTGATCCTGCTCTTGATGCTCGCGGCGGTATTCGCGCCGGTGCTTTCGCCCTTCCCGGCGGACGTCTACGAGTTCCACACCGCCAATCGCCTGCGGCCGCCCGACGCGGTCAACCTGCTGGGCACCGACCGGATGGGCAGCGACCTGCTGAGCCGCATCCTGTTCGGCGCACGCATCACCATCACCATCGCGGTCATCGCGGTCGGGACCGCAGTCGTCGTCGGCGTGCCGATCGGGCTCGTCGCCGGGTTCTACACCGGCTGGGCCAGCAATTTTCTGATGCGGATATCCGACATCTTCCTGGCCGTGCCGCAGATCGTGCTGGCCATCGCCATCGCGCAGACCCTGGGCCCCTCGATCGAGAACGTGATCCTGGCCCTCAGCATCACCTACTGGCCGTTCTGGGCGCGCCTGGTCTATGCGGAGACGCGCTCGGTCAAGAACGAGGTATTCGTCGAATCGGCCATCGCACTGGGCGCCTCGTCCTTTCGCGTGATGGTGATGCATATCCTGCCCAACATCGCCTCGGCGATTATCGTGCGCACCTCGATCGGCATGGGGGCGACGATCCTCACCGCCGCAGCCCTGGGCTTCCTTGGCCTCGGCGCCCCGCCGCCGGCGCCGGAATGGGGCCGGATGATCGCCGAGTCGCGCGAATTCCTGCCCGAGGCATGGTGGTACGCCACCGCGCCGGGGATCGCGATTTTCATGGTGGTGATGGGCTTCAATCTGCTGGGCGACGGATTGCGCGACATCCTCGATCCGCGCATCCGACGCGCGGTCGGCCGCAATGCCTGAACTGCTCTCCGTCGAGGATCTCTCGCTCGGCTTCCGCACGGATGCCGGGCTGGCGCGCGTGCTGGACGGGGTAAATCTTGCGATCGAGGCCGGCCAGGTCATGGGCCTGGTCGGCGAGAGCGGCTGCGGCAAGACGACCCTGGCCCGCGCCGTACTGGGTGTCCTGCCGCGCCATGTCGTGGCGGTCGACCGCGGCCGGATACGCTTCGAGGGCAGGGACCTGTTGTCGGCCTGCGATGCGGTCCTGAACGACGAGGTGCGCGGCCGGGCGATTACGTTCATCCCCCAGGATCCCTTCACCTCGTTCAACCCGGTCTTCACCATCGGCACGCAGATGATGGAGATCATGCGCTGGAAGTCGCCGCGCCGCGGCGGCACCGAGCGCCTCTATCCGCGGGCGCGTCAGGCCGCCGATCGCGACGCGGTTCTGGCGATGCTCGACGCCGTGCAATTGCCGCAGCCGCGCCAAGTGCTGGCGAAATACCCGCACGAGGTGTCGGGCGGCCAGCGCCAGCGCCTGATGATCGCCATGGCGCTGCTGCCCGAACCGCGGCTGGTGATCGCCGACGAGCCGACCACGGCGCTCGATGTCACGATCCAGGCCCAGATCCTGAAATTGCTGCGGCGATTGGCGACCGAGCGCGGCGTGGCGGTGTTGTTGACGACGCACGATCTCGGCACGGCCTACGAGATCTGCGACGCGATCACGGTGATGTATGCCGGCCAGGAGGTCGAGACCGCCCCGACCGACGCCTTCTTCGGTCGCCCCGCGCATCCGTATACGGCGCGGTTGCTCGCCAGCCTGCCGCGCGCCGACGGCAAGGTGCAGGGAATTCCCGGCGAAGTCCCGAGCCTGATCGACCCGCCGCAGGGATGCCGGTTCCATCCGCGCTGCACGCGCGCCGACGACTCTTGCTGGCGCGACCGCCCGCCCGTCAGCCTGCCCGGCTACCGCCATGCCGTACGCTGCTACCACCCGCAGGCGTGACTCCATGGAACCGATCCTCAGCATTCGCGGGTTGCGCCGCTACTTCCCCATCCGGGGCGCCTTCAACCGGCGCATCGGCTGGATCAAGGCGCTGGACGACGTCTCGTTCGACCTGATGCCGGGAGAGATCATCGGCCTGGTTGGCGAAAGCGGCTGCGGCAAGTCGACGCTCGGCAAGACGATCATGGGCATCCATCAGCCCGACGCCGGCAGCATCCGCTTCGAGGGCGCCGAGATCGCCGGGGTCAAGCCGAGCAAGAGCCGTGCTCTGCGCCGACACCTGCAATACGCCTACCAGGACCCTGGCACCTCGCTCGACCCGCGCTGGAAAATCCGTTCGTCGTTGCATGAGCCGCTCGTCATCCACACCGACCTTTCGGCCGCGGCGCGCGAGGCGCGGGTGCGCGAGATCATGGCCGCGGTCGGCTTGCCCGCGACGCATCTCGACCTCTACCCGCACGAGATCAGCGGCGGCCAGCAGCGGCGTGTCGGCCTGGCACGCATCCTGACGCTGCAGCCCAAGGTGGTGATCCTCGACGAGCCGACCTCCGGTCTCGACGTCTCGGTGCAGGCGACGGTGCTGAACCTGTTCGCCGACCTCCGGCGCATATTCAGCCTCACCTACATCCTGATCAGCCACGACCTTGCGGTCGTGCGCATGATGTGCCGGCGCGTGGCGGTGATGTACCTGGGCAGGATCGTCGAGACCGGTCCGGTCGAGGCGATCTTCGACCGGCCGCAGCATCCCTATACACGTTCGCTGCTGGCCGCGATCCCCAAGATCGGCGGCGCCCGCGTCACCCGGGATTTCTGGCTGGAGGGCGAGCCGCCCGATCCGGGCAACCTGCCATCGGGCTGCCGCTTCCGGACGCGCTGTCCCAAGGCGCAGGCGATCTGCGCAGCGCAAGAGCCCGGCTTGCGCGCGACCGGGCCCCAGGCCGCGGCCTGTCATTTTCCGGGATCATAGCCCGTCTACTCGATTGCGTTGCGGATCAGGTAGGCGGCTATATCGGCGGGTTTCACCTTGTCGATCTTCAGCTCGCCGGTGCCGAGCGCCTGCTGCACCAGCAATGAATTGGCGACGTTCTCGACCTTCACCTTGAAGATGCCGCGTGCGCCCCGGATCCGGGGATAGAAATTGGGGTCGATCTCCTTCTCGCGCCCGGCCAGCCGGGCGAGCGCGGCGGCCTCGTCGACCGGTTCATCGAGCTTCTGCACTTTCAATGCCTTCCAGTCAGTCATTCCGGCCAGGCTCTGCGCATTGAGCGCCGCTTCGATCTCGGCTGCCTTGCCCTCGCCGATCCCGACCTTGTAGACGTGCTTGCCGAGCCCCACCTCGGCGCTCCACTTCTGCAGCAACAAGCTCCTTGCCACATAAATCACCGGCATTGCCGCCCTCCTCCCGGGCTTCGCTGCCGGCATTATAGGGGCTCAGCCCGCCTTTTTTGCCATCTCCACGAAGACGCGGGTCTCGTCACGCACCACCTTGCGCCGGCGTTCGATCTCGGCGGGGCTGGAGACGGCGCGCATCTGCGCGCTGTGCGGCGCGATCGTATGCTGATAGACGCTTTTCAGGTTGTTCTGGATGTCGATATAGCGGCCGCTGTCGCGGGCGTCGAAGAACGTGTCGACGCGGTTGAAGCCGGCGCGTGCCGCGCGGGCCGAATAGTCGATATGCCAGTCGCCGCGGATCGGGAAGTTGGACTCATCGACATTGCCAACCGCCGCGAGCAGCCTGGGGGTGAAAGTGAACAGGCAGCCCATGCAGTTGTATACGTCGGTGTAGGCGGCGCAGCTCCCCGACGGGTCGAGGGCCAGCGGCCTGCCCGCCGAGAGCGGCACCGGCGGGCGACGCTCGGCGTTGAACAGCCGCAGATTCAGGTGGCAGAGATGCTCGTAGCCGCTCCTGCGAACGGCATTGATGTAAAGGTCGTCCCAGCCCTTCCGCTTGAAGACCAGGTCGTCGTCGATCTTGAAGCCGATGGCGTAGTCCAGCCGGCGGCAGAGCTGGAAGATCGTGTTTGTCTGGCCGCCTGCGCCGCGTCGGACATTGCGGATCAGATGGCAATCTGCCGGGATGTCGGGCTTTTCGAGATAATTCAGCGTGCCGTCGGTCGAGCCGTCGTCCGCGACGACGACCAGCCAGCGATAGGCGGGGTTGCGCGTCGCCGCCCAGGATTCCAGGCATTCGCGCAGATAGTCGCGGCGGTTGAACGTCGTGACCGCCAGTACGACGAGGCGACCGCCCACCCCGTCGAACTTGCGCGGCTCGGTCATCGTTTCTCCAACACCGTCAACAGCGACGGCGGCGGGTCGCAGGCGCGCGGGCGCTGCGGCGTGCAGGCAGGCATTGCGTCGCGGTCGCTGTTCTGCGCCTCCCAGCGCAGGACGAAGCCGGTCGGCTTGCCGGCGGCCCGCGCGTCGCGGACCGGGATCGCAATCGCGAAGAAGCCGGGCTCGTCCGTGCTCGGCTGGGTCAGCACCCAGGGCAGCATGCGCTTGGGCGGACGCGCCGCCACGGGCCGCAGCGTTCCGGGATCGAGCACGAACTCGAACCGACCGGCGCGCCAGTGCCGCACCCCCTGGACCAGCGCCCCGGCATCGTCCACTGCCGCCGCCTCGAGGCGGACCAGCGCCTGGATCGTGCCGCGGCCTTCGAATTCCCAACGGTCCTGCCAGTCGCTGGTCTGGACGATCTGCCAGGACCCCGCGGCCGTCGGCCGCGCGTTGTAGAGCTGTGTCGCGCCCTTGGCGTCGAACTTCAGGTAGGAGACGATCGGCCGGCCCTCGGCGTCGAACCCAAGGACCACCTGGTTGGCCAGGCCCGCCCGCTCCGGCACGTTGTCGACCACGCCCATCGGCCCCGGCCGCAGCGGCAACTGGAGCGGCTTGCCGGCCGCGTCTTCCCAGTGAACCAAGTCCCGGCTGCGCGCATAGGAAACCTGGAAGGTCGTCTGCGCCTCCGACGTCCGCCGCCAAACCCAGGCCATGTGCAGCCGGCCATCCGGTCCGCGCAGCGGATCGGTCGGATAGGCGCTGAAGCCGCCGGAAGCCTGGCCGAACAGCGCCGCGTCGCCTTGCCGGCGCCACTGGCCGTCGACCAGGACGTCGATGACGTGCTGCCCTGTCCCGCTAACGCCCGAGCGATAGATGAAGGCCAAGCCGCCATCGGGCATCGCCACCCAGGTCGGATAGGTCGTCCTGGCCTCGTCCGACCCGACCATGCGGTTGAGCAGCTGCAACGTTTCCAGGCGGCGCGGCTCGGCCGTGCGGGCATAGACCAGCGGCGAGGCATGCATGTTGCCGGCGACATGCAGATTGCCCGCCTTGTCGAGCGCCAGAGCGATGGCGTTGTGGTTGTCCCAGCCCTCGAACCGGCTGGCCAGCGGCACGCGGCGCCACGATCTGGTGTCGCGATCGAACGATGCCGCCGACAGCATCCGCTCGGCATTGTAATAGCCGACATAGACGTTGCGCTCGTCGGCCAAGGCGTCGAACAGCACGCCGACGCCCGACCAGGCGCGGTCGAGCTCGTGCACGGCCGTGAAGGTGGGGATGAAATGCGGGTCGGCCGACAATACGGCGCAATCCGCCGCCGCGACGGTCCTGCCATCGGTCGGCGGCTCGATACGCAGGCTGTTCTCGCCCGGTTTGAGATCGAACATCGCGGGCGTCCTACCGTCCGGCAGCGTAACAAGCTGCCAGTTACCGGCCTGCGTCGGCGGAACGAACCAGTCGCGCACCGGGCCGTCGTTGAGTCCCAGCCGCATCTTGCCCGACCGCGCATCGGTGCCTACCCGCAGCCAAAGCCGGTACGGCCGCGGGGCGGCGGCGGTAAAGCGCGCCACGGACGCACGATCGCCGCTTTCCAGCACGATGGCGATACAATGATGGGTAGAGGCGGCGTCGGATGCGCACCCCACCCGCCTGACCGTCGCCCCGCCGGTTACCACCGGGCCTGCGCGCAAGCCGGCATCGTCGAAAGAAAGGCCGCAAGCGGCTGCCGCGAGAACCGGCGACGCAAGCAACGCCCACAAGGACGTCGCGCCCGCCAGTAGCAGCGGCCTGACCGCGTGCCGGCGGGGACGGCCCAGGCGCTGGAACCAATAGCGAAGTCCCGCCCACGACCACCGACCCTCGGGCCGCGGCGCGACCGCCAGCACGGCGTCGCGGATCAGGCGATGATGCGCGATCTCGAGCCTCGCCAGCCGCGCACGCAATTCCTCGTCGCCGACCGGTCGGGCAGCCGCATCAATGTGCCAGGATTTCTCCCAGAAATGCACCGTCGCCGTCTCCGGCCTGATCGCCCCCAGCGTGAACTCCTCCTTCCACGAGTAGGGATAGAATACCGGCTGCGGATAGACACGGACGTCCCGCACCATTACGCCGCCCGGGCGATAGCGGGTCAATCCTTGCTCGAGCAGGAGCCTTGTCACCAATCGGGGCGAGGAGTGGTTCGCCGGCTCGGCGCCGTCGAATTCAGCCAGCAGGCGGTCGCGGCACAGCGCAACGAACCAGTGGGCGGGCTCGGCGCCGAAGACCGCATTGTTGACCCAGTCGTTCTCCTGGGCCTCGACCTGGAATCCCAGGAAACAGCGATTTCGCAGCATAGGTGCCAACGTCCGGCGCATCATGATATCGACGTCCAGGTAGACTCCGCCGTGCTCCAGCAGCTTCTCCAGCCGCAAGTAGTTCGACGCGTTGGCCCAGTGGCCGAGCGCCCGGCAGCGCGCCAGGTATGGCCGGTCGAAGGCGACGTTGTCGTCGGTCCAGGCCCGGATCTCGAAATCCGGGCAGAACCGCTTCCAGGTCTCGATATTGATCCTGGATTTCTCCGGCAGCGGCCGACCGCCGACCCAGACATAATGAAGGATTCGGGGGATCACGTGGGTCTCCGTTCCCGCCCCGGATCGGGCGCCGCTGGGCGGCACTCGGCCGCGTCCCGGCGCCCTGCGGTCAGTCCGTACCCGTCATGGCGGCCGCTTGCGCCTGCTTGGCGGCCGGACGGCGCGGGTTGCGCTGCCTGGCGTCCGCTTCCACGATCGCGCCCGGATAGTCTTCCAGCTTCCAGCGATAGATATTCGTCTTCTTCATCCCCTCGGCCTGCTGGACATCGGAGGACGCGATGTCGCTCTCGCTGGTGTCCTGGATGACCAAGTTCGGCAGGACGGTGAAGCTGCGCTCCGCAAAGGCCCGCTTGACCCGGCACAGCGCACCGACGTCGAGCGGCATGTCGAAGCGCTGTGCCTCGTGCAGCAGGGCGGGCAGCACGCTGCGCCGGATGCCGGTGGCATGCGAGCCGACGCTCGAGCCGTTGCACATATAGAGGTGCTCGGAATACTTGGCGATCCACTGGTCGCCCCAATCGTATTGCAGGGCGCCGAGCTGGAAGATCGCCCAATCCGGCGGAAGTTCCTTGGCCGCAGCCTGGAACAGCGCGTCGAAGTCGCGGTGGAACAGCGCGTCATCGTCCAGCACGAGGATCGACTCGTACCCGGCCTTCAGCGCCGTTTCGAGGATGCCGATATAGCTCTTCAAGTAGCCCCAGGCGCCGGGTGTACGGATCGCCTTGGCCTTCAGCTGGCCCTCCATGAACGCGACGCGGGCCACGTGGCTGTCGTAGTTCTGGTAGAAGTCCTTGGACCGCGTCAGCTTGCGTACGCCCTCGGGGGCGGTTACGAGGGGCTGCTTTTGATAGACGCTCCACTCGTCGATATGCGGCTTGGCGCGGCCGTCCACTGCCGCATAGCGCTCGAACGGAATGCCCAGGCGCTTCAGATGCGCACTGACCGTCGCCAGCCGATCGGGCCGGCGGTCGAGGTTCAGCACGTAGACCTTGTCGAAGAACGTCGCCGCCCGCAACGGCCGCCGCAGCGGCGCCGGCGCGCTCACCGGCGCCACGTAGACACGGCTCTCGTCGCGCATCACCCGCTCGCGGCGCTCGAGCTCCGCCGGTTCCTTGGTCTTCTTGTACGCGTCGCCCCAGGGCAGCGAGCAGCGATAGGTCGGCTTGTTGGCCTGCAGTTCGATATAGGCGTTGCTGTCGCGCGCGTCGTAGAAGTGCTTGGCGTCGTTGAAGCCGGCACGGCAGGCCCGGATCGAGTAGTCGATATGCCACTGGCCGCGGATCGGGAAATTGGCCTCGTCGCAATAACCCACCTTTTCGATCATCGTCGGCGTGAAGGTGAACAGGCACCCGTCGCACTCCCACACCCCGACGATCGTCTCGCACTTTCCCGACGCGTCGATATGCGGCGGCGGCGGCGAGTAGTTGGGGTTGTTGCGGCGCTTCAACCCCGTGAAGTGCTTCCAATTCCGGTGGCAGAGATGGTCGTAACCGCTGGCGGCTGCGGCCTCGATATAGAGCGTGTCCCAGCCGCGCTTCTTAAACAGGATGTCGTCGTCGATCTTGAAGGCGAAGTCGAAGCCGATCTTCCGGCACAAATCGAAAATCGTATTCGTCTGTCCGCAGGCATAGCGCCCCTTGTTGCGGATGACGTGAACCTCGTGCGGCAGGACGAGCTGGTCGAGATAGGCGAGCGTCCCGTCGGTCGAACCGTCGTCCGCCACGATCAGCACCCAATCGTACCTGGTGGAGCGCGTACGCTCGAACGATTCGATGCATTCCTTCAGGTAGTCGCACCGGTTCCAGGTCGTGATCGACAGGACGACCTTCGGCCGGCGTTGGCCGTTGACGACCGTTGGCTTCAGTGTCACCGGCCAGTTCTTGTTGACCACATAGGTCTGGACCGCGCCGGTGTCGAAGCCGTTGCCCTGCCGGCCGTGCGAGGCGTCATAGATGGTAGGCACGCCGCCCTTGACCTGGTTCTGGATCACCCAATTGCGCGGCCGGGCGATGCAGATCGACGGAATGCCCTGCTTCTGGCACTGCTCCATGAGCCATATATCGGCCATGTTGCGGTACTGGAAGTCGCGCCATTCGAGCTTCAGCGTGCGCCGATCGTAGAGCACCGCACCCGTGCCCAGCACATGGACCTGGCAGTCCTCGCGGTTGGCGTGCGGATAGCGGCGCACATGGCGGAACCTCTCGTCGTAATAGGACGGCGAGGGTTGCTTCAACAGCACCCCGTGGATGCCGACGACCGCCTTGTTCCCGCACCGCTTGAGCGCGGCAACCATCTGCGGCACGTAGTCCGGCGGAAAGATCAGGTCGTCGTCGCAGACCAGATTCAACGGATATTGCTTGTCCTCTACCCAGAAGAACTTGCCTGCGTCGCCGTTGTCGCCGTATTGCTGCGACCGCACGATCTCGACGCGCGGCAGCTTCAGGCCCTCGGGCACGCTGGAATAGTTGTTGAGGTACACGCGCACCTTGTCGACGAAGGGATAGAGGCTCAGCACCGCGTCGACCACCATGGCCTCGCGCCCGGCGACCGACGCCATCGACGCGCAGATGCCCTCCTCTGGCTGCGCTTCTCCCGCGCGCGCCGGCGCGTAGAGGTCGGCGCGCCCAAGCAGGGTCAGGCTTGCGCTTTCCAGACGGCATTCGTCGCCGATCTTCGGCTGGTCGACCATGACGCGCAGGATCACCCGCTTGGTGCGCGCGGTGGTCATGAAAGTCTCGGTGACGGTGCCCGACTCCTTCTCGGCATAACGGGCGGCGGTCAGCGTCAGATCGTTGTCCGGGTCGTAGGCGGCGATGAACAGTTCGCGATTGGCGACCTTGAAGTTTCCCGTCACCGAGAACTCGTAATAGGACCCCGGCTCCACGGCGAGCGCCTTGCGCTCGATGCCGGGCGTGCTGCGCTCCTGCTGCACCTGGAACAGGCCCAGGTCGGAAAGCTTGACTTTCTGGTGGTGACGCCAGTCGCCCCAACCCTTGACGAACTTGTCCTCCACCACAAGTCCGCGCGGCGATGCCTGCGGCGGCGCGATCCGCGGTGCGCCGGCAGGGCGCTGCGCGGATTCCACCGCGCGCACGTCAAGCGCGATGAGGGCCTGCACGCTGGCGGCGATGCCGGAGGCGACCTTCTGCAGCGCGCGCAGCTCCTCCGAAATCCCCTCGATCCGGTTCTCCAGCCGTTCGAGCCCCTGCATGTAATCGGCGCGCAATTCGCGCAAATGCCGCGCTAATTGATCCGAACCGTCCTCGAACCGCGCCGCCGCCTGCCCCGGCTCCGCTGCCTCTTCTTCGGGCGCAATCACGTTCTCGGGAAGGGTCTTGAAGCTGGTGTCGTTGCGGAACAGGCTGAACTCGACGTCCACCATGTCCAATCGTACTGCCGCCGCGATGTCATGGCGCCAGGGGAACTCGCCGAGCACGGAGCCGTCCATCGAGAGCCGAATGCGCTGACGGCCCAGGAGTTCGATGCTGATCTCGAACGGCAGGCCCATCGGGAACTCGACGTTGTCGATGACAAGTTCCTCACCCCAATGGCCCTTGAGATTGTCGTTCAGCGCGATATGGCCGACGCTGACCCGGAAGGCCATGTGAAGCGGCTGCAGTCCGTTCTCATCAATAAAATTAAGCGTAAATACACCGAATTGAGGACAGACGCCGCGCAAATGAAGAGTTTGAGGTGTGGTCATAAGGTCCTTAAAAATATAGGAGTTTATCATCTAACTCGCTCCATTTGCGCCGAGCTTTTTCTAACGCGCGAATGGCTAACGGTCCCTTAATAAAGGTCAATATAAACCTGTCCATGGTGTCCAGGTCCCGGGCGCCGCAATGACGAAAAAGGGGGCAAACGCCTTGCGGTTCGGCATCTTCGGAAGTTGCGTTACCCGCGATGCGTTCGAGCTATCGGGGGAACCGCGGGGCGAATGGACGATCGCGGTCTACCTCGCCCGCACGACGATCAACTCGAGCCTGTCACCGGCGCCGCCGATCGACCGGATCGCACCGACGGTCGAGCGGCGCCCCTTCGAGGAGCGTTGTGTCGCCATCGACCTGCTGAAGCTGCAATTCGACACCCTCGCCCAGCACGAATTCGACTACCTGCTTGTCGACCTGATCGACGAGCGCCACTCGATCCTGGTCTCCGGCGAGACCTGCCTGTGCTATTCGGTGCCTTTCGTGCGCACGGCCCAGGCCCACGGCATCGACACCAGCCGGTTCGAACGGCGCGGCGCGCTCGATCCACGCGTCGTGGAGGCGACGCTTTCGAACATACCCCGCTTCATGCGGCGGCTCGGGACGATCGTGCCGCCCGAGCGCACCATCCTGCACGAAGCGCTGTGGTCGGAATGCTTCCTCGACGGCGAGGAAAAGGTCGTCCAGTTCCCGAACCGCGACGAAATCCACGCGATCAACGAGGTCCTGTCGACCTACTATGCCAGGATCGAAGCGGATTCAGCGGCGATTCGAACCATCCGCCCCAGGCCCGAGTATCGGTTGGGCGACGCCGGGCACAAGTGGAGCCTGGAGCCCTTCCATTACACGACGGCGTATTACCGCGACTTCATGCGCCAGCTCGGCGACATCGTCGCTTCCGACCGCACGCTGCGGGCCACGTCCGCGGCCTGAGCTAGACCGCCAGCGCCATGCCGTCGCGGCCGGGATCCGCGCCGCCGCTCAAGGCGCCGTCCGCGCCGATCATGATCCCGTGCACCGCGGCGAAAGCATAGCTGTAATGGCTGCGGATCACCTCGTAGCCCATCTTCTCCAGCGCGCGCGTCACGAAGTGCGGGATGCGGTTGCTGACGTCGATCGCGTCGCTCGTGGACGAAAAGCGCGGCGCCGCGACCGCCTCGGCCATGGTCATCTTGAAATCCAGCGCGTTCAGGATCGCCTGCAAGACGCCCATCGCGATCTGCGTGCCGCCCGGCGCGCCGATGGCGATATGGGGGCGGTCCTTCTCGAACACGATGGTCGGGCAGACCGAGCTGAACCGGCTCTTGCCCGGCGCGATCGAACCGGCGCGCCCAGGGCGCGGGTCGAATACGCCCATGCAGCCGTTGTACATGAAGCCGAGCCCGTCGGTGATGACGCCCGAAGGCATGCCGAGGGAATGCGTCATGGTCACGCAGTTTCCGTGCTCGTCGACCGTCGAGACATGGGTCGTGTCGGCCGCTTCCTTCTTCTGCTGCAGACGCGGGACCGTCACCTTCTCGCCGCGCTTGATCGCCTCGGCCGCCGTGCGGGCGTATTCCTTGTCGGTGAGGCGATCGACCGGCACGGGAAAGAAGTCCGGATCGCCGACATATTGGTCCTTGTCGACGGTGGCTCGCTTCATCGCCTCGCATACCACGCGGATGTATTCCGGCGTGTTGTGCCCCAGCGCCGCAAGGTCGAAATTCTCCAGTATGTTCAGCATCTCGACCAGCATGATCCCGCCGCCCGGCGGCCGGTTGGTCGCAAGGTTCCAGGACTGGTAGCTGCCGCGGAGCGGATCGTTGCGTTTGGTCTTGTAAGTCGCCAGGTCTTCGTAGCTCAGCAGCCCACCGTTCTTTTTCATGTCGGCGGCTATCTTGCGCGCGATCTCGCCGGTATAGAACGCGTCCACGCCCTGCTCGGCGATCTGGCGCAGCGTGGCCGCCATGTCCGGGTTCTTGATCTTCGAGCCGGGGCGTCTGATCTCGCCCTTCTCGTCGACGAACAGGCGCCGCCCGGTGGCGGACATCCTGATCCGCTCGTCGCTCTCGACGCGGCCCATGTTCTCGCGCTGGAACATGAAGCGGAACACCTCGGGCCGCATGATCCAGCCGTTCTCGGCCCAGGCGATCGCCGGCGCCATCACCTCGCGCCAGGGCAGCGCGCCCCATTCGCCATGCGCCTCCGCGTAGGCTTTCAGGCTGCCCGGCACGGTGATCGACTGGTAGCCGGCATCGTTGACATGGCCCTTGAGGATGAAGCCGAACCCGTCGCGCGCCTCGCCTTCGATCAGATGCGCCCACATGTCGGGCCTGGCCGCACCGGGCACCTTGCCGTGGAAGTCGATGCAGGTATGGACCTTCTTGCCCGGCAGATAGACCTGCAGGCTGCCGAAGCCTGCGATGCCCGTCATCAGCGGATCGACGACGCCCTGCACCAGCGCGCAGCCGATCGCCGCATCGACCGCGTTGCCCCCGCGCATCAGCATCTCGCAGCCCGCCTCGACGGCTTCCGGCTGCGGCGCGACCACCATCCCGTGGGTCATAGTCCCTCCCCCGCGTTGTCGGACCGATTGTGGCGGAGCGCCCGGCGCCTAGGCAAGCGCACGGGAAGCGTGGGCGGCGGCAAAGCGGTCGATGCGGAACGGCGCGATCGGCAGGTTGGTGGCGCCGGTATCGACGAGCTCGGCGACGATCGACCCGACGATCGGCCCAAGCTGGAACCCGTGCCCGCAGAAACCGAAGGCGTGCAAGACGCCCGGGCTGGTCGCGCTCGGCCCGATCACCGGGATCTCGTCGGGCATGCGCGCCTCGATGCCGGCCCAGCAGCGCACGATCTGCGCCCCGCGCATCACGGGGAACAGGTCCCAGACCGTCTGCGCGCTGAGCGCAAGACGGCGAAAGTCGAGCGCGGTGCGATTGGTGCTGGGATCGGGCGTGCCTTCGTAACCGCCGCCGATCAGGACCGTGCCGTTGCGGAACTGCTTGAACGACAGCGGCCGCGCCGTCGCGCCGACCACCGGCTTCAGGAACGCCGGCATCGGCGCGGAGATCATCAGCATCAGGGCTACAACCTCAAGCGGCACGGGCTCGCCCAGCGCGGCGGCGATCTCGCCCGCCCAGGCCCCTGCGGCATTGACGACGACCGGCGCCGCGTGCGTCTCGCGGCCGGCTTGAACCCGCCACAGCGTGCCGGCACGCTTGAGGCCCGTCACGCGCGTCTGCTCCAGGAACCGCGCACCCAGACTTTCCGCCTTGCGCCGGAACGCCACGGTGGTGCGGAAGGGTAGCGCCGCCCCGTCGCGGCGGCAGACGATGGCGCCGACGCAGTGATCCGATATTGCCGGCACCAGTTCCCGAAGCGCCTGCCGGTCGACCAGTTCCTCGTGCTCGAAGCCCAGCGCCCGCACCTCCGCGACCCGCCGGCGCAGCACGCCGAGCTCGTCCTCGCTCTCCGCCACCTTCACCTGGCCGTGGCTTTCGAAGCCGCATTCGTCGTCCACCACCTCGGCGATGCGGTGCCACAACTCCATCGAGGCAACGGAAAGCGGGATCTCGGCGGGATGCCTGCCCAGCCGCCGAACGCCGCCGGCATTGACGCCCGAGGCGTGCCGCCCGACATGGTCCTTCTCGATCACCAGCGCCTTGATGCCGCGCCGGGCGAGGTGCAGGGCGGCCGAACAGCCATGCAGCCCGCCGCCGATGACGATGACGTCGGGCGATCCCGCCATTGCGCGTCAGGTCCGCAGCACGGCCTTGATCGCCGCATCGTCCTTCGGCAAGGCGGCCAGCTCGGCAAGCGTGATCGGCTTCACCGGCGGGCGCAGGCGGTAGTAGCCGACCTCTGCGGGCGGGACGCCGCGCTTCTCGGCGATCAGCTCGCTGACGGTGAGCCCGCAGAACCGTCCCTGGCACGGGCCCATGCCGCAGCGGATGAAGGACTTGAGCTGGTTGGGCCCGTAGCCG